>CBDVAV010000424.1:0-4826 GCA_965372055.1 uncultured bacterium
GAAATAGTGAATCAAGCTTTTGTGATATAGGATAAAGGGGTTTTACCTCATTACATGATTGTGAGAATATGATTACTATAAAGATTAATGAAATTGCATTTGGTTTCATAATTGATCAGATTGTTTTAAAAAATATACAATATATGATTGAGATTTTAAATAATAACAATTACACGGTGAATCCATAGTAGTATTTCCAGTTTATTCCTCAACACAATTCAAAGCAAGTAATATTCATAATCCAAATTCATTTGCAACAACTATCTAATTCCCACGTATGTTACAGTATCTAACAACAACAAGGTCTTAAACTTAAAATAAATAGATTATGAAAAATGTACCTAATTCAATTTTTGCACTCGTCCTGTGTGTGCTTGTAGTATCATCAGGTTTTGCACAATATACCGCTTCCATAAAATCTACAGAACCAATGATTGATATAACTGACTATACCAGATATACAAACTTGGCTGAGATTCTGGAGAGTAAAGGCCTGGAAGTTGCTGGTGTAGGGGACAATATTAATGTAAGGATCAAGGAAATCAGATCAATAAGTTTGAACACCCAGCCATTATTTGTACTGGACAATGTTTCCCTTGGAATCAATTATAACCTGGTCAACAATGCTTTATCCCCAGAAATTATTTCTTCTGTAAGAATTATAAAAGATACTTCTGAACTAGCCATGTGGGGAGCGCAAGGAATAAATGGAGTAATCATGATCGAGACAAAAACTCATAATCAGACTAAAGCCATCAATTAATAATAAATAAAAACATAAAGGCGCTTTCAGTAAAAACTGGAAGCGTTTTTTTGGTTCTAATCACCCCGAGCTTCCTTCATTTTCATTTCTCCTACAGTCAATCCAATCTCACGGGCCTTTCTTCTTTCCATACTTGCTTCATAGGCAGATATTCCATGTAATTCTGACAAGTAATCTAGGTGTCCTGGAGAAGTGACCACCATTATATCATCGGGGGTAATCTCGTTTGGAGTGTCATAACCGCATGATTCGGCCAGCATTTGTGTTTCCTTGTAAAGGACATCCGCATAGGTGGCTACCCGCTTAGCAGCACCATGAATATCGAGTGCTCTTTCCAGGCGTCTATTTTGGGTGGCAATTCCGGTAGGACAATTATTGGTGTGGCACTCAAGTGCTTGAATACACCCTAAAGACAACATAAAACCTCTGGCAATGTACACCGTATCTGCCCCTAATGCCATAGCCACGGCAATATCAATGGGTGTGGCAATTTTACCGCTGGCAAAAAGAACTACCTTATCCCGAACCTGGTTCGCCTTCAATGCCCAATCAGCCACTGCAACTGCTTGCTTCATTGGCAAACCAGCGTATGAACTCAGCACCAGGGGAGCTGCCCCGGTTCCACCATCACCACCATCAATAACGATGTAATCCGGGCCCCTTCCTGATTCTTTTTTCATTTTAATAGCGATATCTTCAATTTCTGCAGTATGTCCAATGACCATTTTGATACCCACTGGTATCCTTGTAATACCCCTAACATGATCAATGAAATCAAACAGGCCATCCACATCCGTGAATTCTTTATGCCTGGACGGAGCATAGGCATCTTTGCCCAGTGGTATTTTCCTGATTTCCGAAATTTCTTTGGTGATTTTTTCCTTGAGGAGCATTCCTCCTTTGCCTGGCTTGGCCCCCTGGGCAAGCTTTATTTCCATCATTTTTACCTGGGGATGTTCTGACACTTTTTTCAACAGGGTGTCATCAAGGTCACCAGAATCGGTTCGTATGCCATATTTGGCTGTACCAATTTGAAATACTAGGTCTCCACCCCCGTATTCATGACATGGCGCCAGTGCCCCTTCTCCTGTATTATGCAGGATACCAGCATTCTTTGCCCCTAGGTTAAGGGCAGCATGCGCCCGGTAAGAAAGGGCTCCGAAAGACATGGCACTTATATTTACAAAATGATTTAATGTTACCGGTTCAACATCGGTGTGCAATCCAATTACCTTTTTGTAGGAACGACCTGTTTCTTCCCCAGATTTAGACTTTACATTAGTGAAAGTGGCAGGCATGATGAGGGTAGTTCCCACCTTTTCCATATCCAACTGGCTTCCAAAACCAATAGTATTTCTGGTGCCTCTTGAAGAATTGTAGATCCATGTTCTGGTGATCCGATTATAAGGGGTTTCTTCCTGGTCATTTAAAAAAAGATATTGCCTTAATAAAGGACCCATTCCGATAAGAACTTTCCGAGCCCATATAATAACTGGAAATAAACGTTGTATCGGGTTATCTGTTTGTTTTTTATCATGGATAAAAAGAATGACCATGCCCAGTACCAGGGCAACTATGGAAAATTCACCGGTGAGGGTAGCCACCCATCTCCAGGCACCAATTTCACGGAGAGAATCCAATTGATAAAAATATCCATACAATGCTGTAACTGCGACAGACAAAATAAGCCATAGCAATGTAAACACATTAAATGATTTTGAAATTGATGACAGTGATGGGGCTTTTGAAATGCCTGGTTGATGAAATCCTCTCTCTTTAGCCATGATTTTTGGGGTTTATAATAATATGGAAGTTAAGGAATTTTGTCTAAAGCTTAAACCTCATCATTGACGACATCCGATAGGGATTTCTAGAACCTTTCTAAAAGCCCGTACCTACTCAGGCACATTGAATGGGTATAGCTTATGGGGCAATCTCCCAATTTTATGAAACCAGGGTATGGTGTAGTACGTAAGCCAATCAAGAGTAAACCCGTAATTCAAATGAAAAAAATCATCTCCCTACTGATTTTATTCCTGGCAGTGACCCAAGCGGGTTTTTCCCAAGAGAGCCGTGTAAAAGGCATCACAGTAAAAAACTTAACGGATACCATAAGAGGAAGTGTTGGGGGTATGTCCATTGATATTATTGGTGATCTCTATGTGGCCGATTTCATTCGGACAGTTTGGAGAATTACCCGTTGGGGGGAAGTGGAAGTCTTCACGAAAGATATGTATGGTGCATCGGGAAATGCCATAGATCCGCAGGGGAATTTATATCAATCTGAATTTTACGGGAATACAATCAGTAAAATATATCGAACGGGAAAAATTGAAGAAATTTCCTATGAAGGAATGGATCGTCCGGTGGGTATAGCGATTAGTGAAGGAAATCTGTATGTCTGTAGTTACCGAAACAATGTGATACTAAAAGTGAACAAAGAGGGGGAGGTTACTGAATTCTCTAAAAGCGAATTGTTCGTGGGTCCCAATGGAATCTCCGTTGGACCAAAAGGGGAACTCTACGTGGTTAACTTTAGAGATCCCAATGTCATCAAAATAGATAAGGAAGGAAATGCCAGTGTTTTTGTCAAATTGCCAACCAGTACCGGAGGTCATATTACATTCCACCAAGGCAATTTCTATATCACAAGCTTTGCAGATCATAAAATATTGAAGGTTACCCCAGGAGGTCAGGTGAATGTACTTGCCGGTTCGGGGGAACAGGGAAATATAAATGGACAAGCTGGCCAAGCACAATTTTCAAACCCAAATGGAATAGTGGGGTTCAGAAATACAATTTATGTCAATGATAAAATAACTGACCCAAATGGTGGCCCTAACCAGACTATCATCCGACAGATTGATTTTGAGTCCATCAGTAATCTTTTTCAGCAGGCATTAAATTCGGGAGGCTTGGAAGAAGCCAAAAAAGTCTATCAGGATTTTAGAAGTCATCCTTCATATAAAAATGACATCACGGAAGGGGAAATGAACCGCTATGGTTACAATCTTTTGGGTCAGGGCAAAAAGGAAGTGGCTTTGGAAGTATTCAAGCTCAATTCTGAATCCTATCCCAATTCATTTAATACATGGGACAGTCTGGCCGAAGCATATATGCTTCTTGGTGATAAGAAGCAAGCTATCACCAACTATGAAAAATCATTGGAATTAAATCCTAACAACACCAATGCAACAAATCAACTGGTAAAACTTAGAAAATAGAAAATATATTGATGCGAAATTTGAAAAGGCAATAAAACGCAGGTGACTTCACACGTCAATAAATTATTCGTTTCTTAATGATTTTACCGGATTGGCAATAGCGGCTTTCATAGATTGTAAGCTAACGGTTACCAGGGCAATAAATAAAGCCCCTAAAAATGTTGACAAGAAAATCCCTATATCCATTCCTGTCCGGTACGGAAATGTAGATAACCATTCAGTGCTAAAATACCAGCCTAATGGCCATGCTATCAGGTTTGCAATAATGATCAACATGATATATTCACGGGAAAGCAATCTTAAAATTGCTGTGAGGTTGGCACCCATCACTTTCCGTATTCCTATTTCCTTTACACGTTGCTGGGCAGAAAAAGCAGATAAACCAAACAGACCCAGACAGGAAATGATGATGGATAAAACTGCAAAGGCTGTAAACATATTACCAATCTTGACTTCAGAATCATAAAATTTCTTTAGTTCTTCATCAAGAAAATAAAACTCCAACGGCTTGTCCGGGTTAAATGCTGTCCATTTGGCCGACACCATTTTAATAGCATCTTCCCAATTCCCAGGGGCAAGTTTAATGTTCAGGAAATTACTATAAAACGGGGTAGTATTAACGTATATCACAAGTGGATCAATAACATTATATAATGATTGGAAGTGAAAATCCTTCACTACTCCCACTATTTTCCCTTTTCGTACCTGCTCCCCAGCGGCGTGAATTGTCATGGTGAAATCTTTGCCCGTGGCCTTTTCCCAACCTAATTTATCAGCAGCTGCTTCATTAAGAATAAAAGCTTGGTTGGCATCTGTGGTTATGTCCTTGGAAAAATCCC
>CBDVAV010000425.1:0-4822 GCA_965372055.1 uncultured bacterium
CGTATGCCGGAAGTAAGTAATTCTGACATTAATGCGAATTAACTATCATTATCACACTCGACTGACACGAACTGCGGGAAAATCCGGCACGTTGTTTTAGCTGCAAGACGTTATAGCGCATGCCCGCGAGGAATCAGCCAAGATTAAAGTTGTTCTGAATATTAATGAATATTTGATAAATTTGAGGAAATAAAAATAACTGTAATGATTACCGATACTCAGAGGAGAAATCAAATATTAAGGAGAATTAGTCGTATTCCCAAAAACAAACTTAAGGAGTTGGATGATTTTGTATCAAAATTGGAGAAAGGTATCAGTAAAAAATCCAAGACTTTGTCCTATGCAGGATCATGGGGTGAAATAGATGATTCTGTTTTTAAAGACCTTACAAGCGACCTGATAAGTAATCGTAAAAAAAGTAGAAGGAGAATTAATGAATAGAGTTCTTATTGATACTGATATACTTTCCTACTATTTTAAAGGACATAAAATTGTACTTAGTAATTTTGAGAAATACTTAAAACAATTTGATTTGATTGAAATCAGCCTGGTTACCTATTATGAGATTGTTGGAGGTTTACTAGCTAAAAATGCGGTAAAGCAATTAAATATTTTTGAAAATTTTGTTGCTGATAATTTAGTAATTCCAATGACAGAGAGTTCTGCAAAGATTTCTGCTGAATTATATTCATCCTTAAGACAGGGTGGTTATATCGTGGATGATATTGATTTATTAATAGCAGGTATTGCCATTGATAACGATCTGACCTTAATTACAAATAATGAAAACCATTTCAATCGTATTCCGTGACTAAAAATTGAAAACTGGTCAAAGCACGCACAATAACAAATTGCTAAAAATTAATATGGGAGTTGAATATTTAATATTTCGCCAGGTATTTTCAAACTTCAATTTTAATCAGCCAATATTCCTAACCCATTGGATTGACTGGCTATTGGGGTAAATTTGAATAGTAAATGGGCGGTACTCAGGCAGTTTTCGCAGTTGTTACATGCAAGCACCGCACAGATCATAGGAACTACTAACTTGAGCAAAAACCGAAAATGACTTTACTACTGAGAATGAAACATTGGCAGATATTTCTGTTGCTGTTACTAGCTTCATTTATCTCCAATTTCACATGGGTTGGTTATGAACTATTGAGCACCATTCTGAATTTGATTGGAGTGTTACTTTATATGATTTGGTACTTTGCAGTTGGACTAGAACTTTCTGAACACTTGCCGAGAAAGGTGGAACTTCCAAGAACATTATTCATTGTGAATGGCTTTGTGTTAACTCTATCAATTGTAATTCTGATAATGATTTTTGATGGCAGCTTCGAATCGAACGGACTTTTAGGATTCATTTGGATAACATATATGATGTATGCCATGTTTCAATTCTTCTTTTACCCTGGAAAGGCACTTAGATCAGTCGAATTGAAGGAAGAAGCAAAAATCGGAGAATATCTAGGTTATTTCTTCCTGATGATTTTCTGGCCAATCGGAATCTGGTGGATTCAACCAAAACTCAACAAGATAGAAGCCAGCATGTAACAAATGCTAATAATGAATATGCGAATTGAGCCATTTGATATGTATTTTCTAAAACTAAATTTTGTCACTCATTTTAGCTAGACGTTAAGCGGCGTAAAATCCATCCCAAACCACAACCTAAAAATAAAGAATTATCTTAGCGCGACCAATCAAGAAAGAGCACTGAATTGAAAAGATCGCTTCGACATCTGCCGAAAGAAAAACAGAAGGAATTGAAAGAAGTAGTGGCCTTTGTGACCGCTACCATCCCCATTGATATGATCATTTTATTTGGCAGTTATGCACGTGGCGATTGGGTAGAAGACAAATACGTGGAAGATGGAACCACCTACGAGTACAAAAGTGATTATGACTTGCTTTTTGTAGTTGAGGACGAAGCAAAAGCCCACCGAAACAAATTTGCAAAACGGCTAAAACGTAAGATCAAAAGAAATGTCGAACTGGATACCACCATCAATGTAATCTACCATGGAATTGACTACCTGAATACAGAAATAGAAGACGGCAATTATTTCTTTACCGATATTCTGAAAGAAGGCATAAGGCTTTATAACAGCAAAAAAAATGTGTTGTCAAAACCAAAACAACTGAGCACCAAAGACCGCATTCGAAAAGCACAAATGTATTTTGATAAGTGGATGGATAGTGCCAATGATTTCGTAGATACTTTCAAATTTGATTTTGATCGTGGAAAGTTGATTAAAGCAGCTTTTGAACTCCACCAAGCCACCGAACGCTATTACCTGACAGTGCTTTTGGTACTCACCGATTACAAACCCAAAATACACGATCTGGAAGAACTGCATACCAGGGCCTGTAAACTGGATGCCCGGTTCAAACCTGTGTTTTCAAGACAGAGCGAAGAGGAAGAACGATTGTTCATCTTGTTGAAAAAAGCCTACATTGACTCCCGTTACAAAATGGGCTATGAGATACAAAAAGAAGAACTGGAATACTTGTCGGGGAGAGTACAGCACTTGCAAAACTTGACGGGAAAAATATGTAAGAAAAGATTGAACAACTGAGAAAAGAAATATAAGGTTCAGCCAAAATGATGTTCACCAGGTTGAAATGGAGTTATTGAAGAAAGAGTGTTTAATAAAGAATGGTAATAATTCGTAACTTTATGGCATGGAAAATTGGAGAAACCACATAGTATCCGACAAGAATATACTCTTGGGAAAGCCAACCATTAAAGGATCACGATTATCTGTGGAGCATATCATTGGATTAATGGCTCAAGGATGGACCGAAAAGCAGCTTCTTGAAAATTATCCAAGGTTAAGCACAGAATCATTGCATGCTGTTTTTTCTTACATTCAGGATTGCATAAGAGATGGTATGTTATTTTCCCCTCCCCAAAAGACGGCTTAAGCTTTGATGAAATTGCTTGCAAACGAAAATTTCCCTGTAGCTAGTGTAAATTATCTGAGGAATAAGGGCTTTGATATCACTTCAATTGGAAATGACAATCCGAGCATTTCTGATAAACAAGTAATGGATATTGCCATTAAAGAGGAACGGACAATTCTTACTTTTGACAGTGATTATGGAGAGCTGATATTTAAATACGAGTATCAACCTTATGCAGGTGTGATATTCATTCGGACCTTACCAAGCACTCCAGATGAAGCAGGGAAGTTAATTAAAGCACTTATTAGCTCAGGTCAGTTGGAATTCAGAAAGACTTTAACTGTAATTGACTCTAAAAATCAGACAGCGTAAATATTAGCACAGACCTCACAACATGCAGTTAAAAAATGCATGCACTGGGTGCTTCAGCCAAGCTGATGTTCGTCAGGTTGAAATGGAGTTATTGAATAACAAATGATTAGAAAACACAAGGAAACAGATCTTGAAGTAATATTGGATGTGTGGTATCAAGCCTCAGCACTGGCCCATCCGTTTTTTGATTCTTCTTTTGTTGAAAAAGTCAAGAAAGATATGCGTGAAATCTACATACCTGATTCCGAGACCTGGGTATTTGAGGAAAGTGGCATCGTAATCGGGTTTATTAGTATGCTAGGAAACGAAATTGGTGGTTTGTTTGTGATGCCAAATCATCATTCAAAAGGAATAGGAACACAATTGGTAAACTTCATTGCTGAATTCCATGAAGAATTGGAAGTTGAAGTTTTTAAGGAAAACAAAATAGGCAGGGCATTCTATCATAAGTATGGTTTTAAGATAATCAAAGAATACATACACGAAGAAACCAACAACAGACTTTTAAGAATGAAATTCAAAAGATAACAATAGATAGCAGATCATTTATCAGTTCTAATTATAACATTTGCCATCACCGGTAAATGGTCTGAAGGATAAAAGCCATTATTGGCATCATCTATTATTTGGAAATCCAGCACATTTAAATAATCAGAAACAAAAATATAATCGATTCTGTTTTCTTCAAATGAAGGTTTTTCCTCGAAGCCACTGAAAGTAGCTGTTGGCCCTTTTGGGGAGGTGTTGGACTTATTGAATGAATCTTCCAAACCAAATTCATTTGAATTTAATATGGTTTGGATAGGCTTTGATTCTGGCTTCGCGTTCAAGTCGCCAATAATCATGTTGTGCCTATGATTGAAATCCCTCGCTAATTTTACCAGTAGTTTAGCACTGTTGATCCTTGCTGTATCACCACGGTGATCGAAATGGGTATTGATTACCAGAAATTCATTGCTTCCGGTTTTACTGGCAAACTTGCAGATGGTAGCTATTCTTGGCAACGCTGCATCCCAGCCCTTGCTGACTTTTTCCGGTGATTCTGACAGCCAAATAGTCGAATCCATTAACAGGTCATATTTATCGGATTTGTAAAATATTGGGGAAAATTCACCGGCATTTGATCCATCATCCCGGCCAACCCCATACCATTTGTATCCTTCCAGGGCAGAATCAAGGAATTCAACCTGATGGAGCAGTGATTCCTGGATGCCAATGATATCGGGGTCATATTTTTTAATCAGTTGAACAACCAGGTTTTTTCTGTTCGGCCAGGCATTTATACCATCATTCGGATTATCGTACCGAATATTGTAGGTCATTATTTTAATAGGTTCAGTCCTTTGCTCATTACCTGAACAACCGAAAATGAACATTAAAGAAATTAATGGAATAGAATATTTTAATAGCATGATTTTATAAATGTTTTTAAAGTTAGGATTATTGTTCATATTAAATTCAATTAAATGGAAAGTGTAGTTTTCTTCCATTTGACATAGAAAGATGTAATTAATTGGAAGAAAAACTGTCAAAATTC
>CBDVAV010000426.1:0-4808 GCA_965372055.1 uncultured bacterium
CGTATAGGAGTCTTCCACTCCATTAACTATATTTACCATTCAAGGCACACACAAAACCTAAACTGCATTAAAACGCAGTTTAGCCGGAACGTTAGGGCTAATGGTTTTAGTGACCAGACTGCATTTAATATAAACATTTTGAATTTAAAAAAAATGTAACTTTGAGATATGAAATCTCTACAAGACATTAAAATGACCTTGGTTAATCATAAACAACATCTCTTTAATGATTATCCCATAAAATCTATGGCGATTTTTGGATCATATTCCAGAAAAGATCAAGAAGAAGAAAGTGATTTAGATATATTGGTTGAATTTAAAGATAAGATAGGTATTCGTTTTGTAGATCTTGCCGAAGAACTAGAAAGTCTTGTGGGTTTTAAGGTGGACTTGATCTCAAGAAATGGAATAAAGGACAAATATTTTCAAGCCATAAATTCTGATTTAATCTATGTCTAAGCGTGATATACTATTGCTGTTAGAGGATATGCTCGAATCAACCAATAAAATCAAACAATATACTACTGGATTAGATTATGATACCTTTATCGCAGATGATAAAACTGTGGATGCAGTTGTAAGGAATTTTGAGATTATTGGTGAAGCCGCGAATAGAATTGACCCAGAATTCAGGGCTAATAATCCAGAAATTGAATGGAAAAGAATTCGTGGCTTTAGAAATAGAATAGTCCATGATTATTTTGGGATTGATTTTGAGATTGTTTGGTCAATAATTGAAGATTATTTGGATGAACTTATTGGCTGGCTTGAAACACTGATATCAGGTATTAAACCCAATAGCCCTAAAAATGGCTAAAAAATCCTAGCCACCCTATCGGATTGGCAACGCTTTTTAGCCTAGCGCTAATTTTAGGTAAAAAACACTATAATAATTTTGCTATCCCATAAACCCCAATTAATCCAATAGCCAATACACTTATCCACAAGGCAATATCATATCCTACGGTAGGAATGAAAGAAGAAGAAAGTCTTCGATATCTGAAATGAAGTGATGCAAATACCACCAGCAATAATATAAAAGAACCCACTATTCCCCCACTCAGAACCATAATTACTGGCATTTTAATAAATACAAAAAGTAATGCCCAGAGTATTGGAATTATCCATGCCAATAAAGCGATGGTTTTTCGTCGTTGTTGAAAGTCGAAAAAATCAATCCAGCCAAACTGTCCTAAAATATCGGATATCATTCTGGTCCAGGCTGCCAAGGCTGCAAACAGTGTAGAAAATAAAACGATAAAAGCCCCCGCTAAAAAGACTGACTTTGCCCCAGGCTCAAGCGATTCCATATACTTTGCAATTGTGGTTCATATCTTCTCATCGTATAATTTAGTACCTTTACATTATGAGTACAGCAGATAAGAAAATATTGAACAATTATCTCGGCCTTCTGGAAAGACTTAATCCAACGATGAAGCTTAATATAATTGAGCGATTGAAAGAGTCTGTTAAAACACATAAATCCCCAACAACTAAACTCAAATCTTCATTCGGTGCGTGGAAATCAAATGATTCCGCTGATAAGTTGATTGACTCTATCCGAAACAGTAGAAATACAGACAGACAGATCGAAGAACTTTGAAGTATCTGCTGGACAACAATATCTGTATCTATTACATGAAGGGTAAATTCGAACTTGATAAAAAGTTTGAATCAATTGAGTCTGATTCGCTTTTTATATCCGAAATTACCTTGGCAGAGTTTAAATTTGGAGTTGCGAACAGTGCAACTCCAGACCGTAATAAAAAAGCCTTGGACAATTTTCTTTTAGGTGTCCAAATTTTGCCTGTATTTGATGCATTAGATATATATGCCAATGAAAAAGCTCGCCTTAGGAAGAAAGGAGAAACTGTTGATGACTTTGATTTATTAATTGGTACTTCAGCCATGGCAAATGATTTAACCCTGGTAACGAACAACTTGAAGCATTTCGAACAACTTACTAAGATTAAACTAGAAAACTGGACTGATTAGCATTACAATAATTTCACAATCCCATAAACCCCGATCAAGCCAATAGCCAGTGCACTTATCCAAAGCGCAATATCGTACGCTGTACTTGGAATAAAGGAAGAAGAAAGTCTTCGATATCGGAAATGAAGCGATGCAAATACCACCAACAATAAAATGAAGGATCCAACTATGCCCCCCGAAAGAACCATGATAACTGGCATTTTGATGAAAATAAAAAGCAATGCCCACAGTATAGGAATTATCCATGCCAATAATGCGATGGTCTTTCTTCGTTGTTGAAAGTCGAAAAAATTTATCCACCCGATCTGTCCAAAAATATCAGATATCATCCTGGTCCAGGCTGCCAAGGCCGCAAAAAGAGTAGAAAATAAAACGATAAAAGCCCCCACCAAAAAGATTGACTTGGCACCTGGGCCAAGTGATTCCGTGTACATAGCAGATAAAGTCTCCACCATCTGAAAACCCTGGGGAATATCTCCTTGCGCATGCAGTACAGCGGCACCCAATAAATAAAAAGCAGCGGTCACTATGGTATAAACTACCATGGCCAAAATGGCATCAAGTTGCATGGTTTTTATCCACCCCCTGGCTCTTTCTTTCCATGCATCATCGTCCCTGGAAGATCCTGTATAAGCAGCATAACCTTTCTCCAGGCACCAGTAATTGTAATGAATAATTTCATCCCCGCCCACGCCAGTAATTCCAAATGCTCCAATGGCAATAGCCACCGCTTCTTTGGGCAGTTGAAAAGTAAGGCCACTCAATACTTGATCCCATGACAGACTATAAGCTGTATAGTTCAAAAAATAAAGAGAAGTAAAAGTGAATAAAGTGAAAAACGCAATCATCCCAAGTGATAGTTTTTCAATAAATCGATAATAACCCCGAAATAACAACAGAGCAACAAATATTGCAGTAATAATTGCCCAAATTGAAATACCAATTTGTGGAAAAATGATATTTAATATAATTGCCACACCGCCAACAATGCCTCCCACTTGAAGAAGTTTAACGATCATGAAAATGAAAATCATCCAAACTGTCCAACCTGCTTTTCCAAACACAGGACCCGGTAGTTTGCTAAGTGCTGTCATTGCTGTTTCCCCAGTTAGAATAGTGTGTTTGCCGAATTCCAATTGCACTGTTACTTTGACCAGGCAACTGACAATAATTATCCAAAAAGTAACAAATCCAGCTTGGGCTCCAAGAGTAGTGGTGGCAATCAATTCACCCGAACCTACAATTGAAGCGGACAAAACAAAACCTGGCCCCAAGTGTTTCAATTTGCCAGCCCATGAAGTAGGTGGCTGCTTTATAAATTGGTCAGATATTATGTATGGGTCGAGGCTCACTTAAAAAATGTAAATTCAGGATTAATAATCCATTAAAGTAAGTTCTTCTATTCTCTAATACAAGTGAACAAAAATTTGAAAGTGGAAACCAGACTGGCTATTTACCTTAAGAGAATGTAAATTGTATCAGTTATTGTTCCAACTATACCCAAAGACCAAAAAATGATAGCTATACCCAGGTAAATCAATTTTATATCCATGAAAATAAAAACATTACTAGTAATAGTGATTCTAGGAATCATTATCATGGGTTACCAGGAAGACAATTGGATCCCTCTATTTAATGGAAAAGACCTTTCGAGTTGGAAACAATTGAATGGCAAGGCCATATATTCCGTCGAAAATGGAATACTGGTCGGAACAACTGTTGCCAACACACCCAATAGTTTTTTGTGTACAGAAAAAGATTACGGGGACTTTATACTGGAATTTGAAGTATTGGATGATCCTGCTTTAAATTCCGGGGTTCAGATCCGAAGCCAAAGTTATAAAGAATACCGTAACGGAAGGGTGCACGGTTACCAAGTGGAAATTGATCCTTCACCTAGGGCATTTAGCGGAGGTCTATATGATGAAGCACGGAGGTTATGGCTCTATCCTATGGCCAGAAATCAAAAAGGAAGCATGGCCTTCAAAAATGGCCAATGGAATTCATTTCATATAGAAGCTGTTGGGAATATGATGCGTACTTGGATCAATGGGGTGCATTGTGCCAACCTGGTAGATGATATGACGGCAGAAGGCTTCATTGGATTACAAGTACACAGTGTTTCGTCTGATTTAGTAGGCAAAACTGTAAAATGGAGAAATATCAGGATTAAAACTTCCAATTTGGAAAACTCTTTATGGACACCAGACCCAGAGGTAGAAGAGGCAAATTACATTCCCAATACCCTTTCTGAATATGAAAAACGCAAAGGCTGGAGGTTACTTTGGGATGGAGTGTCCACCAAGGGTTGGAGAAGTGCAAAATCGGATAAATTTCCAGATAAAGGTTGGAAGATAGAAGATGGAGTGCTATCGGTAGTTGGTTCCGAGGGAGAAGAATCAGCATTTGGCGGTGATATTATTACCATGGAAAAATTTTCCAATTTCGAACTTATTATTGATTTTAAAATCAGTGAAGGTGCAAACAGTGGCATTAAATATTTTGTTGATCCTAAATTAAATAAAGGGGAAGGCTCGGCAATTGGACTGGAATTTCAGATCCTGGATGACAAAGTGCACCCAGATGCAAAACAAGGCGTGGGTGGAAACCGGACCATGGGCTCATTATATGATTTGATACCCGCAGAGAACCTTTCTGTGAAAGGTAGGGCTGTGCAATTTAATGGCGTGGGATTATGGAACCGGACCAGGATTGTGGTCAAAGGCAATCGGGTAGAACATTGGTTAAATGAAGAGAAAATGATAGACTATGAAAGAGGCTCGCAGATATACAGGGCTTTAGTAGCAAAAAGT
>CBDVAV010000427.1:0-4805 GCA_965372055.1 uncultured bacterium
GAACTGATAAGCAACGGGCAGAAAAAAAGGCAAAAACTGGTGGTGAATGATTGAGATCGGGTTTTGGGTTTTGGGTTTCGGATTTTGGGTTTTGGGTTTTGGGTTTTGGGTTTTGGGTTTTGGGTTTTGGGTTTTGGGTTTTGAGTTTTGAGTTTTGAGTTTTGGGTATTAAGTATTGGGCATTGAGTATTGAGATTTGGGACTTGATACTTGGTACTTGGTACTTGGTACTTGGTACTTGGTACTTGGTACTTGGTACTTGCAACCCGGAACCAGCAACCTGCAACCTGGAAGTTGGGCTCATTCTTCCCTCCCTACCTGTTCATAAATTAACCGCATACCTTCCAAGGTCAAATTTTTATCAATTATATCAAAACTTTCATTAAGTGGCTCAATAACAGAAGATAATCCCCCGGTGGCAATTACTTTGCACTTTACCCCAATTTCTTTGTTAATGAGGCTGATCATTTTTTCAACCAGTCCGTAATATCCCATCAGTGTACCCGCTTGGATGGCATGAATGGTGTTTTTTCCAATTACAGATGTTGGCATTTCCAATGGAACTGGAGGGAGTTTAGCAGTTTTATCAGTAAGTGAGTTTATTGCTGTTTTTAAACCAGGAGCAATGGATACTCCAAGTATGTTGCCCTTGTTGTCTACGGTAGTAAAAGTTAGGGCAGTTCCAAAATCAACCGCGATGGCAAAATCCTTGAACCTTTCATAAGCGGCTACAGCGTTTGCTACCAAATCGCTGCCTATCTCTAGCGGTTTTCTAATATCAATCCCAAGTTTAGTGAAAGATTCTGCATCAATTATAAACGGGGAAGCTTGAAAAAGTTTTTCGACAGTATTGTTTAGTGTAACAGTTAAATCCGGAACCACACTACTGATTATTATATCTTCAATGTCGCCAACATCAAAATTATTTTCTATAAAATAATTTTGGATACTAAGAGCATAAAATTCTACGGAATAATCAAATTTAGTCTTTTCCCTCCATAAATGTGTCCACCTATTTTGATTATAAAGCCCAAAAACTATATTAGAATTGCCGATATCAATAGCAAGGATCATATATTTAGATTATGGCGACCATATATTTGGTTAATAATTTGATAAGAATTGGTAACAAATGTAAAGTTACCGGAAATTTGACAATCATAAATAACTTATATGAGATGAACAGGCAATATCAACTCTTGGTTGTATTCTTGATTATTTGGTCGATTTCCTTCAATGGCTATAGTCAAGATCAACAATATTATCTTAAACTAAACGGGGATACTGTATTTGGTAAACTGAGAATCAGCCAATATACAGATAATAGCAGGAAAATTGACTTTGTGGACAACGAAAGGAAAAGGAAGGTTATATACCCTCAAACCGCTTCTTATGTGTACGTCTCAAAAGACTTCCAATTACGCTCAGTAATTTTCTGGGATCAAAGATTATTTATGGAGCCTGTTTACGAAGGAAGGGTCAGTGTTTACAATTATATCAGGTATGAGAACCGTAATTCTACGCTAATGAATTCCCGGGTTCTAATAAAAAGTAATGGCGAAGGAATTGAAATCAGTGGTCTCACGTTTAAATCTCAAATGAAAAAATTTTTCGACGATTGCAATAGAATAATTGAAGGATTAGATGGCAAGACCTATAAATTCAAAGATATGGTGAAAATCGCTGAAGACTACGAAGATTGTGAAGTCAAACAGGATGAAATTACCATTAGCAAAAATGTAAGCCTAGAGTCAATATCTTTGATTGAAAACTTGAAATCCTTCAGAATATCCGTTACAAAAGTGATTGACTTTGAGAACAAATCCGACCTTTTGGAACTGGTAGACGACTTAATTCAAAGGCTGCAAAAGCAAGAAACCATCCCTTCCTATCTCTGGCTGGCATTGGTATCAATGACGGAAGGAGATGAGAATCTCAATTCAAAGGCAAATAAAATAAAGGAAGAAGCGGATCAGGGTAATTAATTAACCATGATCTCAAAACTGGTAGATTTGAGTGTAGATATGGGCTGCCTAATGAAAATGAATGTCGAACAAAGAACACCGACTTTTGATTTTAGAAGTGTTTGCAAAACTATTTCACTTCAACATTCAAAATAGCTTATGGAAATATGTCCTTCCTGGGTTGAAAAGATTATAGGGAAAAACCTCAAAAATCTAAAATCGTTAATCGATGTTCAATATTCAATAACACTAAAGATGCTGGAATTTTACCAATCCAATAACTAGAAATTTATTCGTTTTTGCCACGTTTCCTTAAGGGTTACAGTCCTGTTAAAGACTAATCTTTGAAGGTGGGAATACTTTGTTTGATTGGAAAATATCAACAAGGTATTCAATCCCATGAGTTATGAGGCCAACCCTAAGTTTTACAAATCTCCAATACACTCAGCAATATTATAAAGAGATGATTCGACACTTGCAAATGAAGGTAATTCTCCAAATATTAGTGATTTGAAATCTCCATTATAAGTTGAAGCCAAATGGCTATGCAGATTTTCTTTGAAAAATGGACTTTGATGAATTGGGTTATCAATCCATTCTCCAGTGAATTCATGGTTATTTCTATCATCCATCTTTACCAAATTTATCATTTCTTTTATTTTACTCTTGGATGATAAAAATGTGGTTATTCTTTCATCTTGGTTTAGCTGGTGTAAGTCATATAGATGCCGGACTTTTTTTTTAAGCTTATCTACATTGTTTTCTTCATATGAAAGTCTTACAATTCCCAGTACTTTCTCTACAAAAGTCCTTTCAAGGGCCAGTACTTTTAAATCAAATGATCTCAATTTATATCTTTCAAGTAATTCTTCTTGGTTTTGTGAAAGCAAATATTGACCAATATAGCTTTGGATTGGCATTTCTTCGTGGGGATGCGGTTTTGTAAAAGAGTTTACTTCAATCAGTAATTTATCAGAAGCCTGGCCATAACCAGACAATGCAGTTTCTTTTGGATATTCATATACAGTCTTTCTGTACTTTGAACCTTTACTGGTTATGCCATCAATTACAATCTCCTTCAAGTCTAGTACAATTTCTTTTTCAACACTTCGAATCAATTTTTGAATCTGGTTTGATGATTTGTTTTCAATGATTACTGCTAAATCAATGTCTTCTGAGAACCTATCAATAAGATTGTAGGCTTTTGAGAGCGATGTGCCCCCTTTAAAAACCACTTTATCCCTATGTTTACTTCTGGATAGGTTCATTAGGGTTTTGGTTACCCAGTAGTCCTTTTCAATGAGAACCTCACTAATATTCAGCGATTGAGCTGTTGCCGTGATTGCATCTTTAAAAGTCCCCTTGTCTTGGTTGATATTCATTTAATTTATATTCCAACTCGCTTTGTTTGGCAGTATTGCAGCATCAATTTTGAAATTATACTTGCTAAGACTATTAAGGGAATCCTTTAATTCCTGTGTGGTTAAATCTGATCTTATCTTTTCAACTAGTGCCCCGAACAATGCCCTGGTAGATGGGTTATATCGCATTGCTGTTTTCAATAAAATTTGTAATTGACTTTCATTTAAAGTTTTTAAAGTATTAACAAGATGGTTGATATTGGTATTCAAGTCACTATCAGGAATAACCTTGATATCTTTTATTGCATCAAGAATTGGCAATAGTTCCCTGGTCTTATTATTGATTTTTTCCTTACTTATTACAAACCTTATTTTTAATCCTCCAAAACTGATTGGGGATTTCCTTTTATCAGTTGCAATTTTAATCTCACTTGGGATTTGGGATGTAAATCCCATTTGATTATAAGCCATAATCCCAGTTATGTAACCATTAGCAAGGAATCTTTTTAATAACTTATCTTCCGAAGGTTTTAAATCACCAAACACAGTTTTTTTTGGCTTATAATAAATACCTTTTGAAAGTCTCTTAATTACTCCATCATAAGTAAGTCTACTTAACACTTTTGCCAGTGCTTCAGCTTGATTTGGAGCAGTATTAAATGTTTTATAATCAATTACCTCACCCTGATTTAACCTTTTTACTTTTCCTTTAACTAAAGAAGCAACACTTTCCATCGCTTATCTGTTTTTTATACAAATATAATATGTCAAGTTTTATGTTCAAAATACTTGACATATATAATTACGCAATATTAATATTTTAAGTCTATTTACTCCAACAATATTTCCCCGGTATAGCTCAAACAATGCAGTTCAAACTTTCGCTTATCCTGGAATTAAGGTGTCTTTTTAAAAGGCCATAGTATCAATTAACCCTTTTTTTGCCACGTTTCCCTAAGAGTTACAGTCCTGTTAAAGACTAATCTTTCTGGTGTAGAATCGGAATCTGTGGTAAAGTAGCCCTTTCTTTCAAATTGATACCTGTCTCCTGGTTTCGCGGAGGACAATCCTTTTTCCAATTTTGCGGATTCAATGACTTCCAATGAATCAGGATTTATTAAGTCCATAAAATCATTGTCTTTAACATTCCCAGGGTTTTCATCAAGAAACAATCTATCATATAATCTTATTTCAGAATCAATGGCATGGTCTGCGGCAACCCAATGCATTGTACCTTTAACTTTTAAACCACTGGTATCCTGGCCACTTCTTGATTCTGGGAAATAAACACATCTCACCAAGGAAACATCTCCATTTTCATCCGTTTCATAACTCACGCATTTTATAATATAGGCAAACTTTAACCTTACCATTCTATCTGGGCCTAACCGGAAGAACTTTTTTGGAGGGTCGATCATGAAGTCATCTTTTTCTATATATAACTCCTTGGCAAAGGTCAGTTTACGCTTGCCAGCGTCAG
>CBDVAV010000428.1:0-4801 GCA_965372055.1 uncultured bacterium
CTAAAATTCATACCATAGTTTCCGAACTGATAATAGCCAATGAAAACCAAAGGACTCCGGTAATTGTTATACTGGCTGACTAGGATAAAGTGGAAATGGAGGATGAAATTAAAGAAAAAATCAAGACCACAAAAAACACTAAGATAATATGCCGAACCGGTAACCCGATAGATGTAACAGATTTGGAAATAGCTAATCCACAGGATACAAAATCAATTATCATCCTGGATAAGGAGAGTGAAAGTTCCGATGCTGAGGTTATTAAGGTGATATTGGCAATTACAATCAATAGGAACAATAGAAAATTGCCTTACCACATCACCGCTGAAATTAAGGAAGAAAAGAATTTTGAGGTAGCAGAAATGGTTGGCAAAGATGAGGTAGAGCTGATACTTTCTGATGAATTCATTTCCAAGATCATGGTGCAAACCAGTCGGCAATCAGGATTAAGTGTGGTCTACACTGATTTTCTCGATTTCGAGGGGGATGAGATTTATTTCTATGAAGAAAAAGCTTTGTTCAATAAGACTTTTCGGGATGCTCTTTTTGCCTACGCCGACTCTGCGGTAATTGGACTTCAGTTCCCTGACGGTAAAGTAACACTCAATCCCCCGGCGGATACTTTGATTGAACCCGGCACCAGTCTAATAGCCATCAGTGAAGATGACGATACGGTCATCATGTCTGATAAACCGCATAGCCCCATAAGTGAAGATCTCATATTGGACTCAACAGATCATAATAATGGCCCGGAGAAAACATTGGTATTGGGATGGAACCACCGCACTATGCTCATCATTAAAGAGTTGGCTGATTATCTTCGTCCAGGTTCTGAGATCAAAATTGTTGCAGAGTATGATGAGCCGAAAGATGTAATCAAGCAATTGAACAAGGATTATTCTGCAATTTCCATTGAATACACTAAGGCAAATACTACGGATAAAGTGGTACTTAAAAATATAGACATCAATATGTACGACCACCTTTTACTTTTAAGTTATCAGAATACTTATGAAAGACAAGAGGCAGATGCCAAAACCCTTATCACACTTCTGCATCTTAGGAATCTTGCCGAACATACCAATCAGACATTGAATATAGTGAGTGAAATGTTAGATGCTAAAAACCGTGAGTTGGCCAAAGTAACCAACGCAGATGATTTTATCATCAGTGATAACATAATTTCCCTGCTGATGAGCCAAGTGTCCGAAAATAAACATTTAATGAGAGTCTTTGAACAGTTGTTCCAGGCCGAGGGAAGTGAAGTATATCTTAAACCTGCCAAAGATTACGTGAAAATTGGTGAGGAGATGGACTTTTATACCGTACTGGAAGCGGCTTTGAGAAAAGATGAAATTGCAATTGGATATCGCAAAATGGTTTACAAACGTGATGAAAGCGAGGCCTATGGCGTAAGGCTAAATCCCAACAAATTTGACAAATTCGTTTTTGATCCCAAAGATACTATTATACTGTTCGCAGAAGACGATTAAGGGGGAGTTAATCAAACTAAAAAACCCAAGCCCTCCTATTTTGGGGTGATCTTGTTTTTAAGGCTAATGCCATTAATTTAGCGTTGTTGCAAGTTGCAAGTTACAGGATATCCAGTTGCTTATTTCCTATGATTTTGATCAGTCAACAGGGGAATTTATTTCTTAAATTCTTTCACCAATTGATTGTACTTTTATATCACATAGCAATCTAAATTTTACCTTGAAATAAAAGCAGGTATTATAGATAATTTATTCATTATATTTATGATAGGTACTTTGGCATTTATGTTTAAATTCAATCTGACATGATCTTAATAGCGTTCATAAGACATTTGATGCCTATAATATTTGTATTGCAGGGCCCTACTCCTGATGCAAAAGAAATTATGGCAAAGGCAGAGAAGAAAATGCAGGGAGAGTCCAACAAATCTGAGATGGTTATGACCATAGAAAGGCCCGATTGGAGTAGGGAAATCAGGATTACGGCATGGTCAAAAGGAACTCATTTAAGTATTATCCTGATTACGTCGCCTGCCAGGGACAAAGGGTCTGCTTTTTTAAAAAGGAACAAGGAGATCTGGAGCTGGCAACCTCGAATAGACCGCACTATCAAGCTTCCCCCTTCTATGATGATGCAATCTTGGATGGGGTCTGACTTCTCCAATGATGACTTGGTCAAGGAATCCTCAATAGCCAATGATTATTATCATACTTATTTAAAGGATACCCTGATAAACAACTATCAATGCTATAAGATTGAATTGCTGCCCAAAGAGGAAGCACCAGTGGTTTGGGGAAAGATCTATGCCTACGTTGAAAAAGAAGAGTATTTTCAACTGTTGGTTAAGTATTTTGATGAGGACGGCTTTCTGGTTAATACCATGATTCTTTCTGATGTTAAAGAAATGGATGGGCGTTTATTACCAACAAAATTGGAAATGATACCAAGTGAAGAAGAAGATCAAAAAACCGTGATCGTGTACAACAATATGGAATTTGATTTTCCGATAAAAGATGAATTCTTTTCGTTACAAAACATGAAAAGAGTGAGATGACTGTACAATTAACAATTAACAATTAACAATTGTCAATGAATAATGAGTAATTCAATAATGACAAGCAACCAATTGATAATTGTTAATTACTAATTGACGAAGCTGTGTTATATAAACTTACCTGGAGGAACTTATGGCGTAACAAACGCCGGACTATAATAACCATAACCTCTATTACTTTTGCTGTTGTGCTGGCAACTATCATGCGTTCCATGCAATTGGGATCATATGAGAGAATGCTTGACAATGGTGTAAGGTTTTATACCGGGTATATCCAGATACATAAAAATGGGTACTGGAATGAAAAGATAATAGATAATAGCTTCAGGAATGATAAGCAGTTGCTTGGCAGTATTGAAGCGATAGAAAATGTAAATGCTGCAGTACCGAGGATTGAGTCATTTGCATTGGCATCATACGGTGTACAAACAAAAGGGGCATTGATTTTAGGGATCGATCCTGAAAAGGAAAACCGTTTAACAGAAGTAGAGAAAAAGATAGTTGAAGGGAAAAACATCACTGCAGATGGAGATGGTGCTTTAATAGGGAAAGGTCTTTCTGAATATCTGAAGGCTGGCATTGGCGATACATTGGTTTTAATAGGGCAGGGGTACCACGGTGCCAATGCAGTTGGAAAATATGCAATCAAGGGTATTGTGGAATTTGGCTCTCCCGTACTTACCAACCAGTTGATCTACCTGTCATTGCCGGCAGCCCAATATTTCTATGATATGGATGGTATGCTAACTACCATCGCAATTGTTACAGATAAGCCAAAATATGTTAAGAATATTATTAACAGCTTAGCCGGAGTGGTCGATTCAGAGGAGATGGAAATTCTTGATTGGCGTACAATGGTCCCGGAATTAATTCAGGCAATCGAACTTGACAATATATCAGGGATCATTATGTTGCTTCTTCTATATTCAGTAATTGGCTTCGGTATGTTGGGCACATTTATGATGATGACTTCCGAGAGAATGTATGAATTCGGGGTTGTAATTGCCTTAGGCATGAAAAGATGGAAGCTACAGGCTATTGTATTCTTGGAAATCACTTTGCTTTCCCTGCTTGGGGTAGTAGTCGGGTTTGCCATTAGCCTCCCCATAATCAGTTATTTCTACAGAAACCCCATATATCTCCCCGGAGATTACGGCGATTCCTTCGAAAAGTTTGATATAGAGCCAGTTTATGCATTTAGTCTGGATCCGGTTATTTTTTACAGCCAGACCTGGCTGGTTTTTATGATGGCAATTATTTTGAGTTCTTATCCCATGTTAAAGATTATAAGACTTAACCCGGTTATTGCAATGAGAGAAGGATGATTTATCAAATAGCAATTAACAATTAACAAATAGCAGTCAACGAAAACGAAAAACGATCAACAATAAACAATAAACGAATCAACAATGCTTGTTCTGATATCATGGAGAAATATTTGGCGCAACAGAAGCCGTAGCTTTGTGGTTATCGGCTCCATATTTATCGGAATTTGGGCTTTGATTTTCCTGGTCGGATTTATGAACAGTTTTGTTGTCAGCTATATTAACGGAGCCATCAAAAATGAAATTTCCCATATCCAAATACACAACAATGAATTTAAAACTGACTTCAATATAAAGTTTTTAGTTGATGATGGAGACAAAATCGCGGACAGCATACTGGCCAGTCCTACAGTAAAGGCTGTTTCTCCAAGAAGCATAGTTAACGGAATGGTTTCTTCTTCACGCAAGGCCGCGGGAGTAAAAATATACGGAATTGACCCAGGTTTGGAATCCGAGGTAACACATCATGAAACTTTTATCGTAGAAGGCGATTATTTTGAAAGTATAAAAAGGAACCCCATAGTGATCGGGAAAAAGCTGGCAGATGAGCTTGGGGTGAAAGTAAGATCTAAGATCATCCTTACCTTTCAAGATATAGACCAGGAGATTACAGCCGGGGCTTTTCGCATAGTTGGCATCATTGACACCACTTCGCCAGTGCTGAATGAAAGTGTAGTATTTGTAAGAAGAGCAGATATTGTCGGACTTTTGGGAATCCCCAATGCCGTTCATGAAATAGCCATATTTCTGGAGACACCAGATGATGAGCAATTGGTGATTAGTGCCCTTTCATCCAACTTACTAAACCTGAAAGTGGAATCCTGGCGGACAATCGCCCCTGAACTGGAATTGTTCCTGGACATGATGGACAGCTTTTTATGGGTATTGCTGTTTATTATCATGATAGGCCTTGCTTTCGGGATCATAA
>CBDVAV010000429.1:0-4791 GCA_965372055.1 uncultured bacterium
AACAAGATATAATAGAACTAATCAAAACTACCAACTCAATTAAATTCCTTTTAACAAACTCGCCTACTTTCTTAAAGCACATTTTTATTTATTTATAAGCATTTATTTTTGTTGTGAAAACGCCAACTGAGTAAATTAGTGTACTTAAAACAATACATGAAATTATCGGATACCATGCAAATGCAGGATCACTTAAAACAGAATAAACCCCAATTCCAATCCCACAAATCGCCCCAACTAACATACTTGCAATTGCCCAGTTGCTGTTAGGTTTTTTCTTTAAAAAGATTAATCCTATTACTAAAGGTAAAAATGCTAAAGAAGCCGAATAAAATGTCAGAAGCAGGTTAATAAACAGATTCCCTCCCCCTGTAACGTTTTTATCGAAAAAGACGAACAATAAAACGGCAATAAATACAGCACTAAAACCAAAGTATTTTCCCTTTCGTAGGATTTGATTTGTGGTTGGAATATCAATCTCTTCTTGTTTTTCTAAAAGGTTTCGTGACCGTGGGTTAATGTCGTAAGTATAAGTAAATGAAATTCCCATGATGAAGGAGTCTATGGTTGATAACATGATTGAAATAATACTTACAATAAATGTGTACCCTAATATTTGTTGAAGAACGCTACCTGAGTTTATCAAAAGTTTTGGAAAATCGATTAGGATATCCTCGAACGTTATGCTTGGGAATGAAGCAGTTATTAATACACCAAAAACAACAAATAAAATCCATGTAAAAGGGGATTCTATGGAGAAATTAAGCAAGCCTTTCTTTATATTTTGATTTATTTCCTGATGCTGTCCTGATGCTTTTACCGATAACAATCTTTGCCAGTTTGTTAGGTCTACAAATTGCCAACCAAGTGGAAGAATTATTAATGAAATCAATCCGGCATACCCAAAACCTTCGAGATTAAAAAAGTTCTCCAATGCAAAGCTTTGTTTGTTATTGAAAAGAATCAGTATCGAGATAATGAGAATCAGTAAGAAGAATACCGTGATTAAAATATTTATGTTCTTGTTTATTGTTGTATTAAATGAAATAAACCGGGTTTTTCGTATTATTAAAATAACCGGAACCAGAACTGCCAGAATAACCAACCCCCATGATAACGCACCATCAACAAAAGTCCCTTTGGTTAATAGTAAATAGAGCAAATAAATGATGATACCGAAAACACCAAAATAGGTAAATGTCAATTGCAACTGGTCTGTTCTAATGGAACTTATCTGACCTGATTTGAAAAGATAAAGAGCGATAAAGAAAATGAATATGAATGTTGAAATATATATCCAATTATTACTGGGGAATACCGCTAACAACACACGGGAACCAAACCATAATTCTGCAACTATGTAACCAATAAATCCAACAACGGTCAATATCGAAGCAATAATCCTGGCGTTTTTACCATAGGCATCCCCAATAAGCCCGGGCAATGTTTTTCCTGTTCCCAGATATTTGGAAATTTTACCAAAACTGAAATAGAATAATAATATTCCTATCCCCCAAAACATGGCATTTACAAAGGGGACAAAAAGAAACATGGAAGCCCCCCAAAACAGATAGGGGTAAATTGTACTTACTTGAAACCCGTAGGCAATTGATGAGGAGGTGAATTCAGTTTTGCCAACTTTTTTGAAAGCTGCGAAATAGTCATCTGGGTGTTTGATTTCATCTTTCTTTACGGACAATGCTGCGATCAGGTAAATCAGCAGTGGTATTAAAATTATTATTATGCCCATTTTATTGTCCTTTAATTTCTAGTGTTTTCTGTTGTTAATTTGCTTTTCCCTTGCCGTTTTGTCCTTTAGCATTTACTGCAATTAATCCCCTGAAAGCGGGAATATTTCGCAATTGGAATTCAGATATTGCAATCCCCAATTCTAATGCTCGCCCAATCTATATATTATTATTTTAATAGATTTTTTAAGGGGTAGATATATACTTATGAAAAGGCGTACAAATACATATTTTTAATTCTCTAGGAGTCTCAGGAAGCAGAATTTAAAACTCAAAATAAATCTCTGGGGTGTATGCCAAGAGCCTTGACGGTGGAGATTGTTAACACCTGACACCCACACAAAAAATACATGACTAATGTAAACTAAGTCAGAGGAATGGATAGAAAATTGTTTTGGGTCTGTAATTCAATTTGAAGTCAGGTGGAAACACCTGACTTCACCAGAAATGTGGAGTTTTGGTGTGTAATGATTGAATATCCAGCCAGGAACAAGGAATGTTTTTCAGTTGTCGGTTTTCAGTTGCCTGTGAATGGTGACGTAGGGGTTGTGCCAGGTGTTAACACATTTATAGGAATCCTTCCCTTGATTATTTATGCATCAATTTTTCCATTATATAAATCCCAAACAGGAAAAATCAAATCATAATCATTCCAATTCAGGTTGCCATCTATTATCTCAAATTTTGAAAACAATTTTTGATCAAGGTATTTATTAATTGATGGATGTTGGGACTTGTTCAAAAATGCCTTAAAATCCACTGATCTTTCTGTACCATCATTAAAATGAAGCTGCATTTCATAATCTCCTATATAACTGGCTGTTTCAATAATAATTGATTGGATTTCTTGGGCATTATAGTCTTCGACTATTTTCATTTTATTCTTTTTGTTATTTTCTCAAATTCGATGTCTTTGCGATAAACAAAATAATTAATCCATTTTTCTACTATTTTATCGGCATAATTTTCTAGGAATACTTTAAAATCTTTTAAATCTTTCCCGATCAAAGGTTTAGATCCTTTAATTAACGTAATCTCTATCTTGGAGATTAATCCATTTGTAATAAAAAACTCCGCTTTACTTTCATATCCGCCTTTTTTTGCATGAACATGGATTGGCTCAGGCTCATTAGAATAGAAAAATATCAGAATCCCTAAATACTCAAAAATCTTTGGCATTGATTCTTTATTACAAATCTACTTATTAAACCTACATACTCAAAGTTATTATAACCTGACCAATGTTAGGAGTCACTGTTTTCTTGTTAAAAAAACATAAGTCTTTCAATTCATTTATAGTCCAAAGTCAAGCCCCTCATCTCACATGTAAGAAGACTTTGGACAACGTGGGTTCTGACATCTGGAATCCACAAGTAATTCATTTTGAAGTCAGGTGGAAACACCTGACTTCACCGGAAACATTTGGGGTTTATACTACCATTTAGATTAAGCATCTCCCCTACAATTTCAAGGTTCAAACCTTCTTCGAACTGATCCCTGGTTTTTGTTCCCTTCTTGCCATAGGATTTATCAATAACCTTGTCATGCTCCATGGCACCCATTTTCTCTAAAAATTTTTCTTTACTCATTTGATCACTTCTTCGATTAATTTTTCCTTTTTTTTATATCGTATTATAAAATTTAATTCAGTTATTTCAAAATCGCTTTTAATATCCTATCCTCCTTTAGTACCACATCCCTGGTGAAAAGGGTATGTGGGAATTTCTCAAGACTGGATTCTTTGAATCCATCCAAAATCTGTTTTAATGAACTGGCAGTAATTAACGACAGGCTAAGCTCAATTTCCAATCCACATTCTTTAACAAAATCATCTGTGAAACCAGGGGCAATAATCAATGTATTTAGCACCATATATTCTTTGTTTTTTGTTGCCAAGTTATTGTATGCTTTTATTTGTCTGGAAACAGATGAATACTTGCCAAAATCTCCACTTTTATGGGATTTACACTCTACAAGAATCAAGTTATTTGACCCTAGATTAAGCACGATATCAATTTTATCTTTTGCTGTATTTAATTTCTTTCTCAAAGATTCATCGACATTGAATCCCAACTTTTTTAATATTGATTTGGTAACGTCCTCAAATCTTATTCCTAATTCAGCTTCTTTAACCAAAATCCCGTTATCTTTCAATCCTTTCCAGTCCCTATTTGCCAACAAGTGGTAATTTTCAATATATAGGTTCTCTGCATCCTTATAATTTTTAAGAATATTGTGAATCAAATCACCTCTTTTAGTAACATTGACTTTTTGACAAAATTTTGTTAGTTCCAAATCATTTAGTAAATACAAAATATCCCTAGGTTTAATATTATAGTCGAGAAGGAACTTGCTGGTAAAAACATTATCATCTTGAAGTTGAAATTCACTTTTGATTTTTTGTTTTACTTTGGGTATAATTCTGGATAGATCACGTAAGAGCTTATCGTATCCGTCAATAGAAATTATAACTTTTGGGTCTTTATCAAGCTCATCAAAATACTTAATTAAGTTTTCTGTTTTTGCTTCGATTGTATTACCAGAAATGCCCTTCTCAATCTTAAGATCCGTATCTGCCAGTTTATTTATATTATTTTTGATTTCAGTTTTAGAAGTACCCGGCTTGTAAATCCCTTGCAAAATTGCATGTCTAAATCCAACACCCTCATCAATTATTTTTTGGATTTTATCTACTTTTGTGAGCTTTTTATCAATATTATGTTTCTTAGCCAAAATATTAATTTGACCCTCTTTCAGGTGTCTCAAAACTCTTCTAAAAAACTTGTCTGGTACGTCCTTCCCTCTAATTCTTCTTATCAATCGGACTATCTCATCAGGAACAAAAATTTGATTGTCTTTTTTGGCAAATAAGATAATTCCAACCTCTTTTAACTCTTTAATCACACTATCAATATCAGGCTTTTTATATTTAAGGATGATAGCTTCAATCAGGCGAACTTCTTCATTCGATAATTCCAGTTGATTAGAAAGTGTAAATAGAATTGATTTTTCATCATTTGTGATTTTTGGCTCTAGTCCATAT
>CBDVAV010000430.1:0-4789 GCA_965372055.1 uncultured bacterium
TTGGTGTTATACCTGACTCCTTATTATTTAAATGGCCTGGCAGAAAACTGGGAGATAATCATGTTCTTCGTGGGGGTGCTGCTTATAGCCCTGGAAATATTTGTTATTCCTGGGTTTGGATTAGCAGGCATTTCCGGGATTACCATGACGGTTGGATCACTGATCCTGATCATGCTCAACAACGATATGTTTGATTTTTCATTTGTAGGTGCTGAGGAGATTTTCAGAGCAGTGCTCACTACCATGGCAGGATTATTCGGAAGCTTTATTTTGATGTTTTTAGGTGGTGTAAGGCTCACTACATCCAAGGTTTTTAAAAGGGTTGCTCTACAACATGTCCAGGATAAGAAAGAGGGCTATACTTCAACATTCAGATCCGAATCTATGTTGGGGAAAAAAGGGAATGCTTATACTGTATTACGTCCAAGTGGTAAAGTAATGATCGATAACATTATCTATGATGCTTATACCAGGGGAAATTATATCAAGAAAGATGCTCCGATTATAGTAATAAATGAAGAAGGAGCAACCTTGAAAGTGAAGGAAGATAAAGAATAGTTGCAACTTTAAAGTACCCTGATTTACAATCTATCAGTTATTAATACATTTTGAAAATTTTAGGAATTATACCAAGCCGTTATGCTTCAAGCCGCTTTCCAGGAAAAGCATTGGTCGATATCAACGGGAAATCAATGGTGCAAAGGGTATATCTCCAGGCCCTTAAATCGAAAACATTAGCCAAAACCCTGGTTGCCACAGACGATAACAGGATCTTTGAACACGTTAAAGCTTTAGGCGGCGAAGTGGTCATGACCTCCAAAGACCATAAAAACGGTACTGAAAGATGCCTTGAGGCACTGCAAAAACAAACCGATAAATATGATTACGTGATAAACATTCAGGGTGATGAACCTTTTATTGATCCCGGCCAAATAGACCTGCTAGCTTCATTGCTGGATGGGCAAACTGAATTAGCCACACTAGCCAAAAAAATTGAAACAGAGGAGGAGATCAATAGCAGTAACGTGAATAAAGTAATCTGGAACAAAAACCATGAAGCACTTTATTTTAGCAGAACAGCTTTACCTTACCTAAGAAATGTCAATAAAAACCTGTGGATAAATCAGCAGCCATATTACAAACACATTGGAATTTATGGGTATCGTGTTGATATACTCAAGGAGATTTCCCTTCTGCATCCTTCCCCACTTGAATTAGCAGAATCACTAGAACAATTGCGGTGGTTGGAAAACGGTTACACCATCAAAATAGCAGAAACTGAGATTGATAGTACGGGCATTGACACTCCAGAAGACCTTGAGATTATTCTTTCAAATGAAAAGTCATAATTCATTTTTTTTCTGACAAATCCAGAGTTATTTTAAATATCTCCCCAAAAAAAATGCGGGAAAAATCCCGCATCCAACAACAATTGAAAACCAAACTTATCTCTTGGATTTCCCCCTTTGAGATATGTAAACATACAAACAAATATACTGATATATATCATATATAATACTTATATTATATAATTTGTTTTAGTTTTACACTTTATTTATTATATATAATAGCGATTATGATACTATAATCAGTGTCAAAATAGCCATTTCGGTAGTATAATATTGTAATATTCCTACTTTTATTTTATTCATAACAGAGTGGTAAACAGACGATTGAGATTACTCAATCAAATTGCTTGGATATTGTCACTTACAACTTTTGGGACATCTCCTTTAACTCAGTATTTAAGAATCAATTATTTTATAATTTTTGCTGTACCGGAACTGGTACTTACGCGAATGCGAATATCTTTATTGCCAATCTTTGCTTCCTTTACCATTATTACCCGTCTGCCCCTATCTTCTTCATATTCTTTATCAAAAGCAAAAGGAGTCACAATTCTACCATCTCTCTTGCCAGCTTTCATCACTATTTCCCCTTCAATTGCATTCCCGTTAAATTCCAAGATAGCATCCCCGGATGCAGAACCAACCTTTAAATCGTAATCCAAGCTTGATGAAAGGACAACTTCAGTGTCACCAGAAGCAGAACCAAAGCTGGAAGAACCAGTAATGATTAACCCGCTGGCAATAATATCACCACTTGCTACACCTACTCCAAATCCTCCTGTGACACGATTAATCCTAATATTCCCGGAAGCTGAATTTATATCCATGTCTCCTTTGGAATCGGCTACTTCAATGCTTCCAGATGCTGTATTGGCTTTCAAATCTCCATCCAAATCATCAATATCAATATCCCCGGATGCAGTATTAATATCTATATTACCAGTTAAGCCACGAAGTTCAACATCCCCCGATGCATGATTTGCATCAACTTCTATCTTAAGGTCATCAATTTGTAAATCACCGGAGGCCGTATTAAAGCTAAGATCTATATCATCCGGAATTTCCAATGTCCAGGTAGACCTTCCACTAGTTCGGTTACCTCTTTCGAATTCCTCTCTTAATTTCAGTCTGGTTCCACTCTGTTCAAAAATCGGCTCAAAAGAATCATCATCATAAGTATATTCTAACGTTACCCTTACCTGGTTTCCACTTCCCTTTTTTATGATACTACTACCTGAGGATGTACTGAGGCTTATCTTTTCTATGCCATCGTATGTCTTTGTAATAGTTTGTTGCCCAAAAACATTAATACTAAGAAATAGGGCAGTTAATAACAGTGAAATTTTATTTAGTCTATACATGGTTAATTATTTATTTTTCTTAAAGACAATGACCCTTTATAACAAGATGCATCTAATTGGAATTTTTATTCTGCCCGTAATGAATTTACGGGGTTTTTGACAGCAGCATTAAGGGAATGATAACTGACTGTCAATAGTGCAATGGCACAAGACAAAATCCCGGCAAATAAAAATACCCAGATTCCGATATCCGTCTTATAAGCAAATGAATCTAACCATCCCTTCATCCAAAACCAGGAAATTGGGGTTGCGATTACAAAGGCAATTATTACCAAAACAGTAAAGTCTTTTGCTACCATATAAAAAATATTAGTGACGTTTGCTCCAAGTACCTTCCTGATCCCAATCTCCTTGGTACGTTGCTCCGCGGTAAATGAAGCTAGTCCGAATAAACCAAGGCAGGAAATGAGAATTGCCAAGATGGAGAAATAGGAGAAGATTTCCCCAGTAGTGGTTTCGGCCTGGTAAAGGTCATTGAAATCATCATCCAGGAACCTGTAATTTGATGCTGTTTCTTGGTTTAATGCCTTCCATTCTTTTTCTACAATGGCGACAGCTTCTTTAGCTTTCCCGTCCTGGATTCGGATGAATGTCCTGTTTAAAAATTGTGGCCCATAAAATAATATCAGGGGCTCAATTTTGGTGTGGATGGATTTAAAATGGAAATCTTTAACCAATCCAACAATAGTTAATTCCCTGCCAAAGCCCGAGAGCTTCTCACCAATGGGATTATCAAACCCAAATATTTTTAATGCTTCTTCATTGATTATCACTGCAGTAGTATCGGAAGGAAATTCTTCAGAGAAATATCGTCCATGCAGTATTTCCATTTTCATGGTAGCCATATAATCATAATCGACCCCCAGGTTATGGAACAGAAGTACCTGATCGGGATCGGCACCTTGCCATGATATGCCAGAAGTAGAATTTTCCACATAGGCAGGATGTTGATTAGCCGCCCCTACTCCCAAAATTTCACTGTATTTACCCAAGGATGTTTTAAATACTTGATAATCTTTAGAAAGCCTTGGGACGTATATAATATTGTCTTTATTGTACCCTAGGTTCTTGTCCTGCATATATCCAAGTTGATTATTTACTATCATGGTACCTGCAATCAATAAAATGGATATTGAAAACTGGGACACTACCAGAATTTTTCTCAGTAATGATCCTTTGCTGGATATTTGACTTGATCCCTTTAGGACTAAGACGGGATTGAAATTAGAAAGAAAGAATGCCGGATAAATACCTGCCATTGATCCAGTAAACAATACTGCAATTGCAAATCCAATTAACAAGGTAAATCCATTTCCCTCCATGGTTAAAATTGTCAAAGTCAACACCTTACCTGTTAATTGATTAAAAGCTGGTAAGAGAATATCAGCCAGTAATACAGCAATTGATACTGCCAGAAATGACATAAGGATAGACTCCCCTAAAAATTGATATATCAGTTGACTTTGCCTAGCCCCAATAGCTTTTCTTAAACCTACTTCTTTTGCCCTTTTTGATGATCGGGCGGTGGACAGGTTCATAAAGTTTATGCAGGCAATAAGCAGTATGAATACCGCTACTATGGAAAATATCCAAACATATTGCAAATTTCCTTTCCCGCCAATATCGGCAGTAAAGTCCGTTTCATCTAGGTGTATATCAGTTAATGGCTGCAAGAAAACATCAGTTATAGATCCATCTCTATTTTTTTTAATCTGGTTGATTATTTTCTGGTCTAACTCACTGCTGTTTGTCCCAGGGCTTACTTCTATATACGTATATAGAGTGTTATTTCCCCAGGCATTATCCAGTCCTGGAAAAGAATTTCTCAACCGATTCGTTGTCAACAAATAATCTCTCTGAATATGCGAATTTGCAGGAAAATCTTCCATTACAGCAGTTATCTCCAAGGTACTATTGCTATTGACTGTAATTGTTTTCCCAATAGGGTCTTCATTACCAAAATATTTATTGGCCAAAGTCTGGTTAATGACAATTGCATCAACTTTATCTAATGCAGTTTCAGGATCACCCTTTATAATTGGAAATGAAAATTTGAGGAAAGCAAACCGAAAATGGTAT
>CBDVAV010000431.1:0-4782 GCA_965372055.1 uncultured bacterium
TGCAATTAGAGGAACAATTTAAAGATGAATTGGAGGTCTTAATCCATGACCTTTCAGGTAAATTACACATTAACCAACGATTTAAAATTATTAATGAGACGATTAGCATAGATACTGGCATTCTCCCTTCAGGAGTATACATTATGTCCATCAGGTCAGGGATCAAAAGTTTTTACAGCAAAATCATTATTTCCAACAATTAATCATTGTCCAAATACCTTCTTTAATATTTCACTTGTCCGTGCCAATGGATCCTTCCTGATCTTACCTTCCTCAATGGCTATTAGAACAAACAAACCATAAATCGCTTTATCTGTAGCATATTCGTCAAGGTTAGGATTTACTTTATTTACAAAAGGAATTTTATTGTATGCAGTAATGAGGTCAGTATAATACTTTGTCGCATTTACTTCATCCAGAGATTTTTTAATAATAGGTTGGAATTTCGCTATCAATTGGGGTGATGTGGTTTTATTTAAATATTGGGTGGCAGCATCATCTTCACCTTTTAATATACCCCAGGCATCCTGAACAGTCATAGATTTAATTGCAGAAACAAATATTGGTTTAGACTCTTTAGCTGCTTTCTCAGCTCCCCGGTTTAAAGAAAGAATAAATCTATCTACTTGTTTACTCATGCCTATCTGCCTGAGTTTGGTCTCTACATTTTTAACTTCCGGAGGAAAGGGAATCTTTATTTTAGTATTCTTAAAATACCCATCCTCTGCAGAAGCCTGGTCGCTTCCTTTTGATATTCCTTTTTCCAAAGCGGCTTTGAGGCCAGATATCACTTCATCTTCAGAAAGGGAATTGCCACTCCCCTTAAGCAGGGACTTTGCCTTCTTTAACGGGTTTTTTAATTGGGCTTGTGTATTAAAAGCAATAAGGGTCAATGATAAGACCAACAGGGTTGTGATGTAAATTTTCATAATTAATAACAGTCTGTTTTAAATAAGTATTTTAAAGTTATAATATTTCCAGTCCAACAATCATACCTGATTTTATATTTCATGTGTCAGCCTTTCCTTTTGTGTATTACTTGTCTTTTATGTAAATACAAATAAGCCAACCCATCTTATATTTTTGAATTCTTCTCGAAAATCCACTCTCGAAAATTATGCTTTCAATTTCATTCACGGGATGGATATAGCTTCTAAATCTATTTCCTGTTATCTTCCAAATAATAATCTCTAACGAGTGGACAAACTTCTGTATCCATCCATCTTTTGGGATTATTATAGCATAAATCTCTTTGGTTTTGCTCAATGATTCTCTAACTAAATTACGAAAATCCTTGTAGCAGCATATCACTTTGTCCAATGTAACAATTTCTGCCTTTGCAATCTTTTCTGAAACCTGGATGAAATCGCCATAGGTGTACTCGATTTGTGAACCGTATCCCAATTTTTTCGCCCCTTCTTTACCCTTGTCTAAATACGCCTGTGACGCATCTACACTTTGAACACTTTTTATTCCAAAGTCCAATAGTTGGAATTGTATTGCTCCTATTCCTCCTCCAATGTCCAATAAGGACTTATCCCCAATATCATAACGTTTGATCAAATCGATCAGCATTTTTGTATTGCCTTTTGGCCCTTTTGCGAGGTAGTCCTTCAATTTCTTATTGGCTATTTTATCACCAAACTGTTTTTTAAAGCCTCCAGTTGAACAATTACACTCCATATATTAAATGATATAGTAAGAAGATAGTTATATTTATCAACCACCGTTAATTTCAATTAGTACCAATAACTTCAATATTTGTTAGTTCTACAAATAAGCAACCTTTAATATTAACAAATTTTATATATTCGCTTCATGTTTAATTGGTTTAAAAAGGGCAATCGCAATAATCACAAACCCAAACTTCCCGCACTACTGGATCTCAATAATCAGCCTATTCGAGAAGGTGATATTGTGGAATCCTTAAGATATGACCTTGGGCGATGTAAAGTCAACAGGGTAGAAAATGGGTATGAATATGAATCTCTTAAATCCGGTGATAAAGTCAGCTGGGTAAAGATGATTGATGCTTCAACAGAAAATCAAAAAGTGAAAAAAATTATTGAAGAAAAACCTAATTCGTAGGTTTCTCAAGTTTTTTACGCCACGTAAGTATTCCAATATATGCTTCAACTTTTGCTTCCAGTTCCTTTAAGGATTCTGGAGCCTGATCATAATTGGTGATTTTCTTGGTTTTCCCTTTATCCGTAAAGCTCAAGTATGTAGTTGGCAAATCTGACACAGAAGATGTGTAATTGTCTTCAAAACCAAAAAAGTCCTTTGCCCTGAACTCTTTCACCAATTCTTTAACCTGCTTTTTTGATAAGGCAGCACGATATTCTCCAATTTTGTCAAAATTCTCTTTACCGATAAGTACTGCGGCACCATCCTCATAGATTTCCAGGGTATAAACCGGACAGGTGCCAAAACACCTGGTTTTCTCTAAAGAGATCAACGGGGAATTATCACTTTGATTTATAGTGGCGCAACAAAATGCCATCGCCAACAGCGGAAATGCAATAATTTTTTTCATGGGTTTTAGTGTCTTGGTTTCCTTGTATCACAATGTTAGTCTCAATGTCTAATATAGGAATTTTCTTTTTTATTAAAAACAAAATCCAGTCACATTGTTGTAGATATAGTTAATAAAATAACATTTGTATTGTTTGACCTGAAATTTATATTTTGGTATCCAGGTAGGAAATATAAAAAATAAGACCTTGTATTGGAAATCCATACAATCATCAACCCAATAAAGATAATAGACCCAAATATTTCCACAATTACTATTTAATAGACAGCATTTAATTCCAAAATCAATATTTTAGCCGTAATGGAAAAAACCCAACGAAAATGGAGGATTTGGATAGATACTGGAGGCACTTTTACAGATTGTATCGCCATTGACCCTATTGGGAAAAAGAAGTCTTTAAAAGTACTGAGCAACAGTACGCTAAGAGGTAGGATTATTCAAATCCTTGATCCGGAAAATCTCATTTTTGCAAGCAACTGGGATTTTAAAAAAGACATCTTTAACGGTTACGATTTCTATTTGTTAGCACACCCAACCAAGATCGTTAAGATAAAATCGATTGATTTCAACAAAAAACTTATAACCCTAAAAGAGCCATTGATTTCTGCTAATTCCAGTGTTGATTTTGCCATTACAGCCAATGAAGAAGTGCCTATATTGGCCAGTAGGATAATCACTAAAACACCATTATCAGAAGAATTGCCTCCCATGGAAATGAGATTGGGATCTACAAGAGGTACCAATGCACTGCTTGAAGGAACTGGAGCAAAAGTGACTTTTCTGGTTACCAAAGGTCACAGGGATCTTTTGGAAATAGGCTACCAACAACGCCCTGAGTTGTTTGCGCTTAACATCGTCAAACCCAAACCTTTATATTACTCTGTTATAGAAGTGGAGGAAAGAATAGATGCAGACGGAAAGGTAATTAAGGAGTTAAATGAAGCTGAAATTCATAACGTGATAAGTAAATTAAAAACCAACAACCAGGAAGCAATTGCTGTTTGTTTTTTACATTCCTACCGCAATTCCATTCATGAAGATATACTCAGTCAAAAATTAAAAGAGGCAGGGATCAAAAATATTTCAACATCATCGAAAATAAGCCCAACAGTTAAGATCATCCCTAGGGCACAAACAACAATCGTAAATGCTTACTTAAAGCAGGTGATTGAAGAGTATCTTGAAAATATCTATACTACATTACCCGAAGGATCGCTAAAAGTAATGACAAGCTCAGGGGGGTTGGTCGACAATAAAAACTTCAAGCCAAAAGATAGTTTGCTAAGTGGTCCTGCAGGTGGTATTGTTGGGGCTTCTCATAAAGGTGCACTTTCGGGGTTCAATAAATTATTGACGCTGGATATGGGTGGTACAAGCACTGATGTCTCACGCTATGATCATGACTTTGAATATAGATTTAATCTAAAAGTAGGCAATGCTGAAATTGCCAGCCCCTCTTTGGCTATTGAAACCATTGCTGCCGGTGGTGGGTCTATTTGTACTACTGATGGATATAAACTTTTTGTAGGTCCTCAAAGCGCAGGAGCCAATCCGGGGCCAGCATGTTATGGGGCTGGTGGTCCATTAACACTGACAGATGTAAATCTTTTGCTTGGTAGAATTGATGAAGATAGTTTTGGCATCCCACTTTCTTTGAAATCATCCCAATTGGCATTAAAGCAAATGCTAAAGCGGATTAAGGGAGAAAATAATGCCCGGTTATCCAATGAGGATCTTTGTTCAGGCTTTCTGGATATTGCCAATGAGAAAATGGCTGATGCAATCCGTAAGATATCAGTGGGCAAAGGAATTGACCCGACTGAATATGCACTACTTGCTTTTGGGGGAGCTGGTGGCCAGCACGCTTGCAGGGTAGCAGAATTACTAAAAATACAAATAATAATAATTCCTTATGATGCCGGACTTTTAAGCGCTTATGGGATCGGACAAGCATTATTGGAAAGAATTGTCACTAAACAGGTATTAAAAGATTTTACTGGATTTCAATCCAAAATAAAGGCAACCATCGATATATTGAAAAATGAGGGATTCAGATTATTGATGGAAGAAGGATACCATTCATCCGAAATCGAGCTTAGAAAAGCTCTTTTGTTTCTGAGATTTAAAGGGCAAGAAACATCTGTTGAAATCGAATACCAATCCCGGGATGACATAATAGAAGAGTTTGAAAAGCAATACAGGGCATTATATGGCCATTGGATTGATGACAGGAAAGTTGAGGTTGA
>CBDVAV010000432.1:0-4759 GCA_965372055.1 uncultured bacterium
TGGGTTTTGGGTTTTCCCATAGGGACTCCTTTGGAGCGGGTTTCGGGTTTCGGGTTGCGGGTTAGTCAGTGCCTTGCCGGACTTGCCATTCCTTTACCAACAGTGAATGTGAAAATCAATAACTATGATTAAATGACTAGGACAGTAACATATAAAAAATCCTGTAACATGCAACTTGAAACATTGCATTAAATTAACGGTAAGCCTAAAGAAAGGGGTCCAGATTATTTATTTCTTCTCCCCATCGTCCTTAATCTTTTTTAGATGATGTGAATAAACCACAAAAGCAATAATTGCAATTGCAAGAAAAACGACAATAAAGAAAAGCAAATCCATCTTAGTAATATCTGTTGTGAACATAAAATTTCCCTAATTCCTGATAACAAACAATGATTTATGTCAGTTATAAAAATAAAGAATATATGGGGGTTTGGCCCAATTTCACATCAGGTGCCTAACAGTCAATCCATCTTTTGAAATCCCTTACCCTATCACGGCTAACAATAATTTCATCTTCATACTGAGAATCAAGCTGCAATAGCAACCGACTGTTAAAATATGAATGAATCTGTTTAATAGCGGGTAATGAAATCAGGTATTTTCGGTTTATCCTGAAGAAATGCATGGGATTTAAAATATCTTCAAGCTGATCAAGTGAATAATCAATGGGCAATTTCCCAACGCTTCCAATACAAGAAAGGTAGGTCATTCCATCATCGTAAAATGCATAGGCAATCTCCTCCACCATAATGGTTTTATATTGATCCCCCATTTTGACAAGAAAGCGCTTTTTGTATTCTTTGGTGATTATCTTCTTTAGGTCCTGGTAATTTTCTTGGATGGTATCGGTTATCAGTCCATCGGTAACTTTGAATTTCTTAAGTGCGGAGATTAATTCTGGCTCTCCAATTGGTTTTAACAAATAATCGATGCTGTTGTATTTAAACGCCTTAATGGCATATTCATCGTAAGCTGTAGTAAAAATAACTGGTGGGCTCTGGTTTAGGTCTTCCAATAAGTCAAAACCGGTTCCATCACCCAACTGGATATCCAACAACAATAAATCTGGTGGTGAATTGTCCCGAAACCAATTTTTGGCATTGCTTAAAGAGTCAAGGACAGCAGTTACATTGATCATACTGTCACTTTTTTCAACCATTGATTTTAGTATTTCAGCTGAAAGTCTTTCATCTTCAACAATCACAACCTCCATTAAGCTAGGTTTAGTGGTGATAATACGGGGAGTTTTACTGTAAAATACGTGGCATCCTGGTTAATTACCACCTGTCTTTTAGATTTAATACTGTATCGCTTTCTTATGTTCTCCAATCCGATTTTGGATGATTGCGTGGTGTTTTTCTTTTTGCTGACATCATTTTGAACCACAAGGTAATCCTGGTTTTCATTATAAATTCTGATTTTCAAGGGATGCTCCTTATTGAAATTATTGTGCTTTACAGCATTTTCAACTAACATCTGTAAAGACAGGGTAGGCAAATGAAAATTATTTTTGTCCAAATCAACATCAATATTCACTATTATACTTTCTTCATGCCGTATTTTCATTAAAAAAAGGTACGAATCAAGCAAATCAAATTCCTGGGCTAAAGTTACCATTTGATTTTCCTTATTATCCAAAATATAGCGGTACATTTTGGATAGCTGGGAAACGTAATCAGAAGCCAGGTCAACGTCTTTATGGATCAGGGAAGTTAAAATACTGAAACTGTTAAATAAAAAATGAGGGTTGATCTGGTTCTTGAGACTTTCGTATTTAGCCTGTATAAGCTCTTTTTGCATATTTGCTTTTTCGTACTCCAATTTCTTTGAATATCGATAATAAATATTTATCAACTGCCCTGAAATTATTAACCATGTCAATAGAAATCCTTGAATCGTATCTGCCCAAAATCCTTCATAACCATTAATGGGGCAGCTGAGCCATACCTTGATGTGATAATTGGAAAAATAAACTGCCAAAATCACTATAGGAAAAGTAAGCAAAGTTGAAGCGAGAAATAAAGAGATCAACCGTTTAAAGGAGATCAGGTCATGGGAATATTTTCTTTCAAAATATCGAGAGACTTTTGCACTCAAACCCCATACAAGAAAAGTTACGGTAATTATAAAAACAAAATATACATACCACAGGGTGTCAAATGCAAAGATCACTTCATAGGGAGGTGAAGCAGTTACCCTGAAGAACAAAAATATCAGAACACCAACACCCAAACGAAGCATTATCTTTGATAATTGATTGTTCACCATTATCAAAGATAATAAATCACGGCTTATTTTATTCAAATAATACAATGCTCAATAGCTTAGCGGTTTTCTTTCGCAATCTGTTCTGAAGTAACTAATAATGATACCAGGCGAAGTTTCACTTTATGTGAATTCTTACCTTCACCTTTTAACAGGATGTTATATTTTTTCAACTCCACTTTTTCATCTGCACTTATTCTCCTTTGATAAACATCGGGCTCACCTTCAATCGGGGTGAATGTTAACTCGATTCCTTCATGGGAGGATGCTGTAATGCCACCAAATTTTGCTTTTTTGTATGATTTTGAGCGAACAAGCCAAACCTTTTCTGTTATGCTTTCCCCCGGATTCAGTTGTACTGTATAATTTTCCATTCGCAATGCTGCTCCATCTTTTGGTGGATCAAGTATCTGGGCTTGGGATGATAAGGTAATTAATGTACTGATGGCAAATGCGATTACCGCCATTACTGTTGATGGTTTTTTCATGATGATATTTAATTTTAAAGTTTAGTGAAATAACGGAGGATAATGCTTTCTTTAAAACATAAATCCGTGGGTTGTAGACTACTATCTTTGAATCGTCGAATTAGATTGGTGAATTGGAATCTGTTTTACTATTAACAATCATGGCTCAAGCTCGTTCCCGTGAAAAACGGGACAGGCTATTGCGGAATTTTTTGAGTGAAGTCAGGTGTTTCCACCTGACTTGGGGCTGCAGTAAACAAAATGACTTACTACATCACAAGCCGTGGGGAAATAGTCCGAGAGGGATTAAATATTTCCAATGATGAAATCAAGTAACAATTACTGCATTTATGAAGAGTATAAATATTAGCTTTTTCACTGACTAAGATCATTGCTTTTTTGTCTAATATTCAAGATATTCTTTTGAAGCAACCGAGAGGGCATGAAAGCTAATTTTAACATTTTTTTAAACCTTTTGCTTTTTACTTTGGGATATGCTGTTGCAATGGGAATATTGGTTTTTGCTTGTATCAATATCATTACCACCGATTTGCCGATTGTACTGAAAGGGCTGGCATTTATTCCCCTGATCTTTATTGGATTATTATTGTCTTACTCTTTAGCTGAGCTATGGGGAAATAAGAAATAAAATTCTTTTGTTTTAATGTTATTTGGATTCTGCCGTCCTTAACCTGATAGAAAGTAAAAATGACAAGCGTTGGTTTATTGGGGTGGGGATTATTTTTTATCATCTTTAGTGGGGGCTGTACACCAAGTCTTTTTTACGTCATTCCTGTGAAAACGGGAATCTGTAACTATATGGTATTCAGATGATTTGGATTACCTGATCAAGATCGGACAATGACGTGGCAATGCTTATTGCCCAGCCCCAGATTTTGTAGTAACGAAATGTTAAGAGAAACTCCTGATACCACATAGTAAGTACTTTACTTTATTCTGAATTATTAGCGATTCTGTCTTGTTGATTATATTTATTGATTAAGAATTCAAAATTACTCCAAAAATCATTGGCTATATTCTCTCTCATTATCTTAACAAATGGAGTAGAACGATTCCATAAATCATCGGGAATTATAATCATTTCATAAATCAGATCAATTGGTATCATATTTCTTTTAACAAGTAGGCCAAGATATTCATAGTGATATCCTAATTCCCGTATAGGAAAATACTTTTTACCAACATATATTATATAATAATTATCAGGTGTAGCATTATTCAGGGTGTCAATTAGGGAATCAATTAGTAAGTTATAAAGAATGATGTTCTGACCAAGTACAATGTCTCTTTTTTGTACATCATCAAGAAGAATTATCTGATTTGATTTATTTCCGATCTTAATTGATTGAATACCTATCCATAACGTAGTTATGATTGCAATCGTAGATAAAAGTCCTAATACGTGATTGTTGCTCTTTAAGGCCTCATTTAGCTTACTCATTATTTTTTAATATTTAGGGTTCTAAAGTAAGAAATGTACATCTTTTGTGCAGTCAGGTGTTTACCGCATGACTTGGATTTTGCAGAACAAACGTGTCAGGAGAAACTCCTGACACCACATAAAAATAGCTATTTTGTTCTTTATTCGATATTTAATAGTCCACTTATCGAAATCCCTAACCCGTTGGCAATTTTAATCAGGGTTAACAGTCTGGGATTAGTCTTCCCATTTTCTATCATATAAAGTTGTGTTCTTCCTATCTCACATTCGAAAGCGAACGCCTTTTGTTCAAAAGCTTTTTCTTCCCTTAAGCTCTTAATTTTAGTGCCAAGATTCTTAAAATATTTCTCCTCTTCTGTGTTCACTATTGCGAATATCAGGATTTAGTTTCTTATATTTGTTCGCTATTGCGAACACAGCCAATATACTTATATGAAGCAAAATAAATTCTTGAAAAAGTTTGGTCATAACGTCAAAGTATTGAGGTTAGAAAAAAATCTTTCAATTTCAGAAATGGCAAAAATATGTGCTATGGATGAAAAATATATTGTTGATTTAGAAAATG
>CBDVAV010000433.1:0-4753 GCA_965372055.1 uncultured bacterium
TGAGCTTGATTATAATATTACCCATTTGCGCAGCAGGGGAACAACAGCTAAATTAAGCCTTGCATTGGACAAGAAAATACAATGGAAAGCAGAGTTGGATGGCACGATAGAATTTGCCAGAACGGGTAACACTATCAATGAAATAGAGAAGGCTTTTGATGCAATAAAGTATAACAATTTCTCAGAACATCCTGTTCTGGATATTCATATCCCAACTGTATCTAACGAAAAATTAACCCCAGATGGTCATGAAGTAGTTTCGATATTGGCATCTTTTGTGCCTTATCAATTAAATGATGGTTGGTCAGAAAACAGCAGAACTGAGTTGGCTACCAGAATTATCAAATCCCTTTCGGAATACACTATAGATCTTGAAGCATCTATAGTCGGTCAGGAACTACTTACCCCATTGGATATCGAAGAACAATATGGAATTAGCGGAGGAAATATCTTTCATGTAGAACACGCTGTGGATCAATTGGTCAGCCGGCCTGTTCAAGCCTGTGCCCAATACAAAACTCCAATTAAAGGATTGTTTTTAAATGGAAGCGGATCACATCCCGGGGGAGGTTTGACTTGTGTGCCGGGCGTGTTGGCAAGTAGGGCAATCCTGGCTGAAAAGTAGAATACAAGATGTTGATTTAACCTATCAGGTGGCAGGAACTTATTTCAATTTCCTAGCACTGCATCCGATGGCTTCAAGCCATCAGATGCAGTGCTATCTCAATTTAACTGGCCTTTTGCGCCGATTTATTTCTAATGACAATTATGGGTTTAAGCAAATAGTGCTAACTTGAGGGTTTATTTTTTAATCCTACAGATTTTTATGACCGATTCCAGAAAGAAACCTACCCTTTTTCAAGCGTTAATTCCTATAATATTTTTAATCATCATGCTGTTTACCAGTGTGAAGATTTTTGGAGACGCGGCAATTGAAGGATCGAATCAAATGTCATTGTTAATGGCCGCCGCAGTAGCAGGACTGGTGGCCATGCGGCTGGGATATAGCTGGACTGAAATGCAAAATGGGATGGTAAAGAGCATTAGTTCTGCAATGGCTGCCATCATCATTTTACTCTTAATCGGCTCCTTGGCTGGCACCTGGTTGCTAAGCGGTATCGTTCCTGCCATGATTTACTACGGGTTAAAAATCCTTAACCCTACTATTTTCCTTTTTGCAGCTTGCTTGGTGAGTGCCATGGTATCCTTGGCTACCGGCAGTTCGTGGTCAACCGTAGCTACACTTGGGGTGGCACTATTGGGAATTGGAAAAGCCCTTGGCATGGCTGATGGGGTTATCGCTGGGGCAATTATTTCCGGGGCATATTTTGGAGATAAAATGTCACCTCTTTCAGATACAACCAACTTGGCCCCGGCCATGGCGGGTACCGATCTTTTTACTCATATCAAGTATATGACCTACACCACAATACCATCAATGGGCATAACACTGGTGATTTTTCTGGTCTGGGGATTTACCATTGATCCTGGAAACTCTGGGAATGATATTCCCCAAATACTGGTTGCCATTGACAGTGCCTTCCATATCAGCGGTTGGTTGTTCATTGTGCCGATAGTGGTGATTTTCATGATTGCGAAAAAAGTACCAGCTATTCCGGCACTGTTAACAGGTACACTCCTGGGTGGGATTTTTGCCATAATTTTTCAACCTAATGTAATTGATCAGGTTTCAGGGATCGCGGGTAATTTTACTAAATCGTCGTTTGTTGGTGTCATGAAGGCTATGTATGGAGAAATCAGTGTTACTACAGATCATGCAATGGTTAATGATCTGCTTTCTACCGGGGGAATGTTCGGCATGCTCAATACCATTTGGTTGATATTAAGTGCCATGATATTCGGGGGTATAATGGACACTGCGGGAATGTTGAAACGAATTGCCGATGAGGTGATAAAATATGCCCGATCTACCGGAAATTTGATTGCTTCAACTGCAGTTACTTGTGGATTTTTCAATGTTACTGCTTCAGACCAATATCTTGCCATTGTAGTGCCAGGAAGGATGTTTGCTGGAACCTACAAAGGTAGGGGCTTAAAGCCAGAGGTTTTAAGCAGGACTCTGGAAGATTCCGGGACCGTGACTTCGGTATTGGTGCCATGGAATACATGCGGTGCAACTCAGGCCTCAGTTTTGGGTGTTGCTACCGGAACCTACCTTCCGTATTGCTTTTTCAATATCATCAGCCCTTTTATGACGATTTTATTCGGCTATTTGAACATTAAGATCAGGCGGTTTTCAGATGATCCCGATTCAAGCGAAAGCGATGCTGAATAAGGAAATTTCCAAAGAGGAGGTCAACCAACTCGAACTAGGCAGTTTTTCAGGCAAGATCGTAGTATTGACCAATGAGTTTCAAAATGCTTTTGCTGAGATCAAGGATCATTCAATAACCGGTTTCGATACTGAAACCCGTCCAAATTTCAAAAAGGGTCAAAATAACAAGATGGCATTGATTCAGATTGCAATTCCCGGGAAAGTTTTTCTTTTAAGGATCTATAATGGGAAAATTGATCAGGAGATAATCAAATACCTTGAATCTGATATCATGAAAGTAGGTGTGGGATTGAACGATGATATATCAAGCATGCAAAACCTACGAAATTTCTCACCGAACGCGATGGTGGATTTGAACAAAGTAGCCAATGAGTTGGGATTTCAAAGCCAGGGATTAAGAAAATTGGCGGCCTTATGCCTTGGGTTCAGGGTGTCGAAATCACAACAGACTTCCAATTGGGATAATCAACAACTTACCGAAGCCCAAATAAGATACGCGGCTACTGATGCCTGGGCCTGTTTGGAAATTTATAATAAGTTAAAAGAGCAAGGTTATCCCCTTAACATTAATAAATGATGGTAAAACAATAAATAATTGTAAATTTCAAATTATTTTATCATAGAGTTGCAATATTCAATTTTAAACATTGGAATAAAATATTCAACTTTGGGAAAAATCTATGTAAATTAAGGTTATGTTTCCAATTAATACTGTTAATCGATTTAAGAGGATTATGTTAATTTCTAATATGCTTCTTATAGGAATCATATTAATATTATTTTTAAACCCAAATCGAGGAAGATATATAAGATATTTTTTAGCGGATTTATTACAAAGTCACGAAATAGATAGGTCAATGGGATGGTTTCCCCATGAACTGGGAAACTATTGGATAAACCGGGATTTTATTCCTTGTGACTTGAATAACAAAGCTTGGTTTTGGGAAGTGGTGCGAACGATGAAGACCGATTCGGCCGATTATTTTTTAATTGAAAAGCTGCTAAATCCATGCGACACGGCAGAGCATGAAACTTATTACCAATGGTATGCTTATACTCCAGGTGATAAATTGTACATGGCTAATGATAAGTTCGAATATACTGATATGGAAGCTGATTTTAGTTTAAAAGAAGGTGAATCGTTTATTAGGCAGGGATTAAGATATACTTTGATTGAACGTACAGAAAACAAGATGACTTTTGAGTATGACTTATATGAAAATGATACTTTCCACTATGTATTTGAGAAAGGTATAGGAAATGAAATTGGTTGGGAAGAAGTGAAGATTGGTCAAATGGTATATTTTAAAAATATCAATAGAATCTGGAAGAAGATTGAAAAATTGTAATGTCGAGATTGAAATCTTTTTCAATTATATTCATCGTGGTTATTTTTTTAGGTGGACTACTATTGTTGAAAAAGTTTAATGTAGATTCTCCAACACCCTTATATTTAGAGCTACCTGATTATTTCCCTAATCTAAATCAACCAAAGGAGAATCCTATTACAATAGAAGGTGTCAGCCTGGGGAGATTCTTATTTTATGATCAAAATTTGTCAAAAGACGGCACTATTTCATGTGCGACTTGTCATCAGCAATCAAGGGCATTTACAGATGGTCTTGGAAAATCCATTGGCATGGATGGAAAGGAAGCAGACTTCAGTGCACTCTCGCTTGCAAATGTTGGATTTGTTACTAGGTTGACTTGGGAAGGACACGATAAAAATCTTGAAATGCAGGCACTAAAACCATTAGTAAGAATAAAAGAAATGGATCAGCGATTGAGTGTTCTTACAAAAAAAATCGAAACATCGAAGTTTTATAAAAAAAAATTCAGAGCAGCTTTTGGTACAACAGATATTACACCAAAAGTTGTTGCTAAAGCATTAGCCCAGTTTCAACGAACTTTAATTTCTTCAAATTCTAAATATGATTCCTACTTGAAAGGAAAAATTTCGTTATCAGAACAAGAACTTTTGGGTCTAAAACTATTTTCCACAAGTCCAGATCCGGTTCGCGGAATTAGAGGAGCAGGATGTATCAATTGTCACCAAGCACCATTATTTCATGAAAATAAGTTTCGAAATAATGGTCTTTACAAAAATCCATGGGCTGGACTAATAAGACGTACATTTAGGGATGAGGATTTGGGAAAATTCAGAGTGCCTACATTGAGAAATATAGAAGTAACGGCACCTTACATGCACTTTGGTAATTTCAGTACCCTTGAAATGGTTTTGGATAATTACAGTACAAATATTCAACCTAGTGAAACACTGGATAAACTACTTTATATGTCAAACGAAATTATTGGTTCAGGAGAGCCACTTGGAATTAGACTAACTGAAAATGAGAAAAAAGCAATTATTGCATTTTTGAAGACCCTGACCGATTATAAATTTCTTAATGATAGTCGTTTTGATAATCCTTATATAGAGGACTTTTAAACACTAAT
>CBDVAV010000434.1:0-4748 GCA_965372055.1 uncultured bacterium
GACAAAAATTCTAATAATTGATGATGAGCAAAGTATCCGTAATACTTTGAGAGAGATTCTTGAATATGAAAATTATAAAGTAGAGGAAGCTAAAAATGGTCAAGAGGGGCTTAATTTATTATTCCAGAACAAGTATGATGTTGTATTATGCGATGTAAAAATGCCCCAGATAGATGGAATTGAAGTATTGGAAAAAGCAATGGAAAATGGGATTGAGTGTCCTTTTATTATGATTTCAGCTCATGGCACAATAGATACTGCTGTAGACGCAACTAAAAAAGGCGCTTATGATTTTATTCAAAAACCACCTGATTTAAACAGGTTGCTGATCGCGATTAGAAATGCTTTGGATAAGTCAACCCTGGTCACAGAAACAAAGGTACTGAGAAAAAAAATATCTAAGGCCTATGACATTATAGGTGAATCTGATGCTATAAAGAATGTATTGGAAACTATTGAAAAAGTTGCCCCCACCGAAGCCAGGGTTTTAATAACAGGCCCAAACGGATCAGGAAAGGAACTGGTAGCCAGGTGGCTTCATGAAAAAAGCAATCGCTCAAAAGGATCAATGATAGAGGTGAATTGTGCCGCGATCCCATCAGAATTAATAGAAAGCGAACTATTCGGACATGAGAAAGGATCATTTACTTCTGCAATAAAACAAAGGATAGGGAAGTTTGAACAAGCTAACAATGGAACTTTATTCCTAGACGAAATAGGTGATATGAGCTTGTCGGCACAGGCAAAGGTATTGAGAGCATTACAAGAGACTAAAATTATCAGAGTAGGCGGCGACAAGGAAATTAACGTTAATGTAAGGGTAATTGCCGCTACTAATCAAGATTTAAAAGCTGCAATTAAAGAAAAAACATTCAGAGAAGACCTCTATCATAGAATTGGAGTCATCATAATAAAAGTCCCTTCATTAATTGAAAGAAAAGAAGACATCCCGTTATTATTAGACAAATTCCTCGAGGAGATTGCCAACGAATACGGCATAAAACCCAAATCTATTGATAGCAAAGCCATTGCAAAACTTCAGGAGCAAGAATGGTCAGGGAATATCAGGGAGTTAAGAAATGTAGTGGAAAGATTGGTAATTATGAGCCCCAGCGAAATTACCTCCCAAGATATTGACAAATATGTAGAACTAAAGTAAAGTAGTATTTAACTAAATTCTTTCTTCTATTGTATTTGATTTTTTAATGTCCTTTTTTGCATAAGTAGGACATGTTTTCTGGGTACAAGCAGCTAACCAAACAATCAAAAAAGCAGCGATTAAAATTCTCGTTTTCATATCGTAGTTGACAAAGGGTTTCTTTTATTCTTTTTTGCTAGTCAAACTTAAAGAAAAATTTGACACATATCAAGTGTTGTAATTCCTAAAATCATTATATAAGTAAGTTACAACCTCTAATTTCACTGTTATCAAGTCTACCAATTACCTCAAAATGTCCATTTTTATAATATACACCCATATCCTGGGTCTCTATGAAGCTGCAAGAATCGATATTAGCCAAATCTATTACGTTTAATCCTCCGGTTTTACCAATGGTAACCCTATTATATGGGTCATAAATGTCCCTAATCACGATTTTCATCCATTGAGGAGTTGAAAACAAACCATTTTTTTTCGAATATGCTTGGGATAATAGTTCAGTCATTCCATATTCAGAATGTACTTTTTTCACATTAAAACTACTCTTTAGCCTACTATGCAGCTCTTTTCTGGTAATTTCTCGCCTTCTCCCTTTCATTCCCCCGGTTTCAATAATAATGTTACCACCCAAATCAATGGGTGTTTTCTCTCCAAACTCTAGTAATGCAAACGAAACACCCAGTAGAATTATTTTACGTTTCCTTAATTTTGCTTGTTGTAAATTTTCCTTCAAGTTATCAAAGTCATCATAATAAAACCCTGACAGGTTGGAATCAGAGGCATCAATAATAAATTTCACCATGTGGATAAGTGAGGAATTCTGTTGGACATTATTATATGACGGAAGCAATGCAAAAATATGATACTTCCGTGGATCACCATAGTGCTGATTAAAAATCCTTAACGAGACGTTTTTGTAAAATAATAAGTCCCGGATATGATGTTTGCTTCTTTGCTGTCCAGTGGTGCCACTGCTAAAGAAAGTTTTTTCTGGGACCCAATTTCCACTCGCAACTTTAAAATCTTTAAAAAATTCAATAGGCATAAAAGGGATTTCTTTGATATGTTTTACTCTTTCAGCATCTACTCTCAATAATTTTAAATACTTTTTGTAAATCAAATTGTTTTTGGATTGATATTTGAATATCTCTAGGGTTATTGGGTCAAAATTTTGTTCAGATATTTTAAATATTTTAGAATAAAGATTTTGTGATTGATCCATTAACTTTGGGATTGAGTTGAAATCAGGATTTTTTTGGTTAAATATATATATTAATAATTTTTTGTACCACAATAGAAAAATGAAGAGAGAAAAGCCAATATTGTTAACAACAATTATTATTCTCCTTTCACTATTGGCGTGCAGCCCTCCCCCAAAATTGCCGGCAACACCCCTTATTGTGTTCGAAAAAGCTGAGTTTTGGGACATGGGCCTTCAAAACCCTGATTCCTTAATCATAACAATTTCTTTTGAAGATGGAGACAGTGATCTTGGCCTTAATCAAGGTGATTATTTTATACTTCGAGATCCTAATAAGGTTTACTTATATAATGCTATTTCAGCATTTGAAATTAAAAGAGATATTGGAAGAGTATTTTTTTTTGATAATGATGGTGAATTTTTAAGACTAAATAGTAAATGGAAAAAACCTTTCCCATACGATACCCTACCTGATTTTGTCCACCCTTATAATTGCACGAATTATACAACTGATTCACTTATTTATGTTAATCCAGTTGACAATACAAGAATAGTGGTAAAGGATACACTTTATTACAAAACCAGTGTTCAAAACTTTAACTATACTATAGAGTTTTTGATCAAACAGAGTGACGGTAGTTTCAAGAGATTTCCCTGGGAATCTTTTTTGGGGGCTCCCAGTTGCGGCGAATCATTTAATACCAGGTTCACTCAAGCTGACCTTGGAATTTCGACCGGTGACAGCGGACCCATACAGGGATTTTTAACTTATCAAATGACTTCCAGGGGTTTTATTTTTGAACTGAGGAATGTTGTTTTTAAACTCAGGATACAAATTTTCGACAGGTCCTTAAATGCCAGTAATTTTGTTGAGTCTGAAGAGCTAACATTAGATGAGATTCAGGTCAATTAACAGTTAATAAATTTCAGGAAACTTTTCAGGATCAAATTCAGACATCACAACATAAACTTTGTCAAACACTTCTTCGGCATTTGGCTTTGAGAAATAATCCCCATCTGTGGCATAAGCTGGCCTATGCTCTTTACCGGTAATTGTTACAGGCGGTGAATCCAGATACCTATAACCTTTTTGATCTTCGATAACTTTTTGCATCATGAATGCAGAAGCGCCGCCAGGTACATCTTCATCAGCAAAAACTATTCTGTTGGTTTTCTTTAATGATTCTACTATTGTATGTTTTAGATCAAAAGGCAACAATGTTTGTACATCAATTACTTCACAAGATATCCCTACATCTTGTAATTGATTTACTGCATCCATTACAATCCGTACCATTGAACCATAGGTTACAATAGTAACATCCACTCCTTCCCGTACAACTTCAGGAACACCCAAAGGGACGGTAAACTCACCAATATTGGCAGGAAGCCTTTCCTTTAACCTATAGCCATTCAAGGGTTCGATTATCAATGCCGGATCATCTGACTTTAGCATAGTATTGTAGAAACCAGCAGCTTGTGTCATATTTCGGGGAACCAAGACATAAATACCTCTAAGGGAATTCAATACCATTCCCATTTGAGATCCAGAATGCCAAATACCCTCCAGTCTATGCCCTCTGGTCCTTACTATTAACGGTGCTTTCTGTCCACCTTTAGTTCGATATTGCAATGTTGCCAGGTCATCGGCCAATGTTTGCAATGCAAAATATATATAATCAAGATACTGAATTTCAGTGATAGGCCTTAACCCACGCATGGCACAGCCTATACCCTGTCCTATTATTGTGCTTTCCCTGATTCCAGTATCCATCACCCTTAAATCACCGTATTTTTTCTGAAGCCCCGCAAACCCCTGGTTCACATCACCAATTTTACCTACATCTTCACCCATGGCCAATATTCTGGGATCCCTTGCCAACATGGCATCGAAACATGCCTGAAGTATTTCCCGTCCATCTACAACTGGGGAATTACTTTGATACTTCGGTTCAATTTCAGGAATATTTAATGCCGATCCGTGCATTTCCGAATACAAAAAACTGCTGAATCGATCATGGTTAGCTTTATTTAATGTCGATAACCAATCTATTAGCTCTTTGATGACCGGGCTTGTTTTTCCCCTCAAAGTCCTCAACACTTTTTTTATTGCACGCGTTGTATCAGACCTAATAGGGTTCAATGTTTTCATCAGGTCATCACGGGTAGCTGTTAAATTATCTACGTTATGACCCTCGTCAATACAAGCATTTATTTTCCTTAAAGCTTCATTATGATCTTCTAAAATTGATTGTTCAAATGCCTTCCATGCATTATTTCTAGCAGTTTTAGCCGAATTCCTTGCTTTTTTCGCAATGCTTTCCAGTTCATCTTGGTTGGCCATCCCCTCTCTTAATATCAACTCCTTTAGCTTCTTGATACAATCAA
>CBDVAV010000435.1:0-4696 GCA_965372055.1 uncultured bacterium
GCTACCTCCGGCAAATGGAAATTACGATCTGGACAGAAGTACAGGTACCATAAATGTTTTGGGTGTGGATAAGGATGGAAATGTAGCTGGAATAACTACAACCAGTGGTTTATTTGGAAAAATATCAGGAAGGATAGGGGATTCGCCAATAATTGGTGCAGGACTATATGTAGATAACCAAGTTGGGGCAGCAGGGGCCACTGGAAGAGGCGAAGAAGTTATCAGGATTTGCGGAAGTTTTTACGTGGTGCAAAAGATGTCAGAAGGTTTGAGCCCACAGGACGCTTGTGAAGCTGCTTGTAAAAAGATAATCGATGTCAATGGCGGAACTAAAAATGTTGACTTCAACGACAAATTTGTGGCAGTAAATAAAAATGGAGAAGTAGGTTGTGCACAAGTACGCGGCAACAAAGATCGATCACCAAAAGCTACCTTTTACTCGGCAGAAGGATTTAAAGTGGTTGAAGGACCATCCCTGATAGAAACCAAATAACCAGGTTGTAAATCAACTACAATTCTCAACGAGGATTCTTGCAACTTGAAACCTGAAACTTGAAACATTGCATTAGATTATCGCATATTTCTACCAGGGTAATCAGGGTATAGATCAGGGACAATATCACTGCCGAAATATTCTTTTGATTCAATATCCATAATATGTAAAGCTCCATTCCAACCGGCACCTGTATCCATCATCCATACTTCACAAGCATTTATTGGATGTAAATAGCCAAATCTGTGGAGGGGAGTATGCCCAATATAAATCTCTTCAAATTTACTAAGTTGCCTTTCTTTTCCAGCTTCCCTTAAAGCCCAAGCTTCAATAAAAAGTGTTCTGTCCCAGAAAAATATTTCCCTGTCTTGATCTTTGAAAGGAGTGGTATTAAGAATGCCAGCATGGACAAAAAGTTTATTTTGGAGCAGGTAATAATCCAGTGCATTTTCCAGGAATTGCAAATGGATAGAATGGCTGTTCCCGTAACTGTCAATTGTTGCCTGGCCGCCATTTAATAACCATCCATCTGGAATATCACCGGTACTCATCCACTTTAATGCCCAATAATCGTGATTGCCCATGATATATATTAGATTATTGATTTTCATTAACTCATTGATGCATTCCTTGGTTTCTGGCCATCCATCGCAAACATCCCCCAGGCAGATTAAGGTATCATAATTATAATCAAAGGCAGATTTTTCAAGACACTGAGCCAGTGCTTTATATGCACCATGAATATCGCCGATAACGAATGTTTTTCCCGGTTCCAATTTTTTAATAGATGCTATTGCAGTAATATTTGACCTTAGTTTAAAAGATGGGATTACCGAAATGATACATTTGTTTGCTTTTTTACCTCATTACCAAAAAGGAGCTTATATTATTTAATAAGTAGAACTCCTTTTCGGAATTAGGTTAAGCTTTACTTTAGCACAAATCTTTGAATACATCTTCTAAATGATGGGCAATCATTTCAGCTGACCTGCCCTCGATATGGTGCCTTTCCACAAAATGCACTAATTCGCCATCTTTAAAAAGGGCAAGAGATGGTGATGACGGTGGATATGGAGCAGTATATTCTCTCGCTTTTGCCACTGCTTCATGGTCTACTCCTGCAAATACGGTTACCAGGTTATCCGGCTTTGTTTCACTGGCATCCAAGGCCAATCTTATTCCTGGCCTTGCTGCTCCTGCAGCGCAACCGCAAACCGAATTAATTACCATCAAAGATGTTCCTTTGTGATCTTTCAGATGGTTATCGACATCTTCAGCACTTTTAAGCTCATTAAATCCTACTGAAGTTAAATCTGTCCTCATGGGAGCTACTATTTCTTCTGGGTACATGACTTTTTATTTAAAATTTAGTTTATTACTTAAGTTTATTTATTGCTGATAATCAGTTTACTGATAGTAAATCATAAAAATCCAAGTTCTAGTTTTGCAGCTTCAGACATCATGTCCGTGCTATAAGGTGGATCAAAAGTTATCTCAACTTTCACTTCATTAATTCCTTCTATTTGCTTCACCTTTGCCTCGACTTCAGATGGTATGGATTCGGCAGCAGGACAGTTAGGTGAAGTAAGTGTCATTAAAATGTAAACACTGTTCACGGGGTATATATTAACCTCGTATATCAGGCCAAGTTCATAAACATCAACAGGAATTTCAGGATCATAAACCCCTCTAATCGCATCAACGATCTGTTGTTTTAGGTCAGTTTCTTGTTCCGTTTTTGAAATATCAGGCATATTTAATTAAAAATTGTTCTTCGCTCATTACTCATTACTAATTGTCAACTGCTAATTGAGTTTTTAGTGCCATGGCAAATAATTTCATTTGTTTGATCATGGCTCCAAACCCATTAGACCTTTGTGTCCCTATGAACCGGTTCATGCCGATTTTTTCAATGAAATATAATTCTGCATTAATGATATCATCAGCTATTTGCCCTGAAAATATCCTTATCAACAGACTCACTAGTCCTTTTGTGATTTCTGCGTTACTATCTGCATTGAAGAATATTATTCCTTCCTCAATCTTGGCCGTTAGCCATACTTTTGACTGACACCCCTTTACCAGGTTTTGATCACTTATTTCAGATTCATTCATTTTTGGAAGTTTTTGACCAAGTTCCATAACGAAGAATGCCGCCATCTCTTGATCTCCATCCAGCACAGAAAACTCATCAATGATCTGATCTTGTATTTTATCAATGCTCTGCATGCTATTTCATTATTTTAACTACCCTCTCCAATGCCTCTGTCATAATATCAATTTCTTCTTTGGTATTATAGACCGCAAATGATGCCCTCACTGTTCCCTCTATGCCAAATCCATCCATTAACGGTTGAGTGCAATGATGCCCGGTCCTCACGGCAATTCCCCTTGCATCCAACATAGTCCCCAAGTCGAAATGATGAATGCCCTCAAGATTAAATGATTGAACGCTTACTTTATTTTTTGCAGTTCCTATGGGCTGGTAACCATCTATTTGTGACCAGGAATCATTGGCATATTGTAAAAGCTCATCCTCATGTTCAGCAATGTTATCTTTGCCCAGGTTTTGAACAAAATCCACAGCCGTTTTAAAACCTATCACATCAGCAATATTTGGTGTACCGGCCTCAAATTTGTACGGAATGTCATTATAGGTGGTTTTTTCGAAGGTTACGTCCTTGATCATTTCGCCACCTCCCTGGTAAGGCGGCATTGCCTCTAACAGCGCACTTTTACCAAATAATATACCTGCTCCCGTGGGCCCGTACATTTTATGCCCGGAAATCGTAAAAAAATCACAATCAAGGTCTTGGACATCAATGTTAATGTGTGCCGCTGACTGCGCACCGTCTATCAGGATAATGGCACCGGCTTGATGGGCTTTTTTTGTCAGTTCTTTTATTGGGTTGATGGTACCCAAGGTATTAGATGCATAATTTACTGCTACAATCTTTGTTTTTTCTGATAGTAGGTTATCATACGAATCCATATCTATTTCACCAGTATCGGTTATTTTGGCCACCTTAAGAATGGCCCTTTTTTCTTCACATAGCAATTGCCATGGCACAATATTGGAATGATGCTCCATTCCTGTGATCAAAATTTCATCACCTGATTTAATATTGACCCTGCCAAAAGTAGCAGCTACTAAATTTATACTTTCAGTGGTTCCGCGCGTAAAAATAACCTCCTCGACATTTGGGGCATTAATAAATTGCTTCAAAGCCAATCTACTATCTTCAAATGCCGTTGTGGCTTTTTCGGCTAAAGTATGGATACCGCGGTGAATATTCGCGTTGAATTCCGAATAATACTGGTTTAACTTTTCAATAACCTGCCTTGGTTTTTGCATGGTGGCGGCATTATCGAAATACACCAGTGGATGCCCATTGACTTTTTGTTCAAGGATCGGAAATTCATCCCGGATTTTATATGGGTCGATTGATTTTAGGGTTGATATTTCTTTAGTTGAATTCATCCTTGTAACCTGTCGGAAATTATCCTTTCCAAATAATTCTTTAAAGGTTCTATCTTTATCTTTTCCAGAATATCCATGGAAAAAGCATGGAGGATCATGGCTCTAGCACTATTATAGTTGATCCCTCGTGATCTCATGTAAAATATCTGGTCTTGGTCCAATTTTCCAGTTGTACAACCATGGGAACACTTTACGTCATCTGCCCATATTTCCAATTGAGGTTTCGTATTAATGGTAGCAGTATCAGTCAAAAGGATATTTTTATTTGATTGGAAGGCATTGGTTTTTTGGGCATTTGGCCTTACAAATATTTTTCCGTTAAATACCCCGGTTGCATTTTCATCAATAATGCCTTTGTACAATTCTTTGCTGTAGCAATCAGGTTTTCTATGGTCTACTATGGTGTGATTGTCAACATGTTGCTTGCCCTTCAACAAGTAAAGTCCATACATGTGTGTCTCACAATTGCTGGCATTTAAAGTGATATTCAGGTTGTTCCTGATTATCGCCCCATTGAAATTTATGGTGGTACTGGTGAAAGTACTATCCTTGTCCTGTGTTACCTGGGTTGTTCCGACATGGTATGATCTATCATTTTCTGATCCAATTTTGTAATAAGCGCAGTGTGTGTTTTTCCCCAGTATTATCTCAGTCACCGCATTGTTGAAACTTGGATTTTCCCCAAAAGTAAAAAATGACTCAACCAGGTTGAATTCACTGTT
>CBDVAV010000436.1:0-4682 GCA_965372055.1 uncultured bacterium
CCTCGCCATGATTTTATTAGAAAGGTCTACCAGGCCCTGGCTAATTATTATCAAATTGCTGCCGGATCAGAAAATGCCATATCGTATGATTTTGATCTGGATGTTTTTTCAAAACAATACAGTCTCAACTACCTTCAAGTATTCAATGCGCTCGAATCATTACAAAATCAAGGTTTCATCCACTTGACAGAATCTTTCTATAATCCCTCGAAAATTTATTTCACTGTTGAGCACCAGGAACTGTACAAGTTTCAGGTAGCCAATCAGCAATACGACACTTTTATCAAAGGGATATTAAGGATATATGGTGGAGAAGTATTTTCTAATTATACCAGGATATCGGAATCCAGGCTGGCCACTTATCTTGGAATATCAGAACAAGAGTGTATCAAAATACTTGAAAAGCTTAAAGTAAGTAGGATCATGGATTATATTCCAAAGACCGAAAAGCCACAAATTACATTTGTCACCCAAAGGTATGATTCATCCAAACTCCCTCTTGATAAACGGAAACTTGAACAGAGAAAAAAAGTGGCATTTGAAAAAATGGAGTCTGTAATTAATTATGTCCAACACCAGGCAAGATGCAGAACGCAATTGTTACTTGAATATTTTGATGAGGTTTCTTACCAGGAATGCCGTATTTGCGATATTTGTGTAGATAGGAAACATGATCAGTCAGGAGATAATTATGGTAAAATCCGAACTGCGATTTTGGAAGAATTGTCTAAAAACCCGCTGTACTTGGATGAGCTTATATATTTACTAAATATATTTCCCGAAAAAGAGGTAATCGAAACTGTAAGAAAACTAACAGAAAACCAAGAAATATCAGCAGGTGAAAATGGAAAACTAAGCATTGCAAAATAGCTTTATTCAAACTATAAAATCCACGTCCTTCTTGCCTGTTGAAAGAATTGTTTTTTCATTCTGCAAGCACGGTGGGCGTGTTCATGTTCATTAGGCTATGCTGTAAATTTAATGCTATGTTACAAGTTGCATGATGCAGGTTACTTGCAACTTGGAACAAGGCGTAAAAGGGCTGACATGTGTGTGAAAAAAGCTTTGCCTTTTGGCTTGTGGCAAACCATCTTCTTTGAGGGTAGTGGTTAATTAATTCATTGCCTATTGATCGATAAAAACTCCTCCCTGGTATTGATATTTTTAAGCTTTTCCATGTTTGGGGTTTTGACAATTTCAATATTATTGGCACTAAGACACTTTGTTAAACCGTATTCTCCATGTGCAGCGCTTTTTTGCAACATTTCATAACTATTTGGTTCCCAAATGCTCACTAAAGGTTCGATTCTTCCTCCCACGCTGGAAAATAATGTAACGGGTCGTTTAGGATTTCTTTTCTTTACTAAAAATTGTAATAGCTCCAGATCGATGAAAGGCAGATCACAGGGTAGTACCAGCCAAGCCTTATCGGGGTATTGCTGAAAAACTGCTAGTATACCAGCCATTGGACCTTTAGCGAGATCGAGATCATGTATACACCTTATGTTAGGATTGAATAAATTAGCGTGTTCTTTTCTACAGGAAATAAATACATTTCCACAAATCTTATTCAGCAATGAAACAGCTTCATATACCTGTGGTTTTTTGTGATATACTATAAAAGCTTTGTTTTCCCCCATCCTTCGACTGTCACCACCTGCCATCACCAATCCATACAACTCAGGGTATGCGATTTCTTTATTCCCGGATAAAGTCATTTTTTCCTCCCGATTTTTTCATCAGCTTAACTTCTTTGATTTTTATATCGTGGGACAAAGCTTTACACATGTCATAGATTGTAATGGCCGCAACAGAGGCTCCGGTAATTGCTTCCATTTCAACACCTGTTTTCCCTTCAGTCGATACCTTGCAAGTAATGTTGATTATATGAGGATCCCCTTTGGAAGGGGTTATAGTGAATTTGCATTTTTCAATAGCTATAGTATGACAGAATGGAATCAACTGACTGGTGTTTTTTACGGCCTGGGTGCCGGCAATAATAGCCGTTTGGAACACGGGGCCTTTTGGCGAGTTTATATCGCTATTGGATTCATATTCCCTGAAATCAAAAGGGAGTTCCACAATTGCGCTTGCTACAGCCTCGCGGTATGTAGCTGATTTTTCCGAAATGTCAACCATTTTCGGTTTACCTGAAGAGTCAATATGGCTGAAATTTTTATTCGGCATTAAATTTTTTATTTGATGGCAAGTAATTGTAACTAAGACCGCCTTATTTTTACCTTGGGTTTAAATTTAACAATTAAATAAATGATATCCGTAGCAGAAGCCACTTCTATTATTCAAAAACATGTGTATCCATTTTCAACGATATATGCTCCATTGGAAGATTCCACAGGTCATGTTCTGGCAGAAAAAGTTACTGCAGACAGGGATTTCCCTCCATTTGACCGGGTGATGATGGATGGTATAGCCGTGGCATTTGATGCCGCTAATTCCAGTAATGGTGTATTGGCCATATCTGGGCTTATTGCTGCGGGAACTAAAAAAAAGACCCTTAACCCAACAGAGGCTTGTGAAATAATGACTGGGGCAGTATTGCCTGAAGGATTGGACACCGTGATACCCTATGAAGAGGTGCAAATTGAAGAAGGTAAAGGCAATAAGGTTGCAAAAATTGATATTAGCAACATCAACAGAGGTCAGAATATACATCCACAGGCCTCAGATGTGATAAAAGGTGATGTAATAATTCAACCGGGAACATTGATCAGCCCAGCTGAAGTGGCAATTTTGGCCACTGTGGGAAAATCCACGGTTAAGATCGTTAAACCGCTTCATGTGGCTATAATATCTACAGGTGATGAATTGGTGGATGTTTCACAGACCCCAGAGCCACATCAGATCAGAAAGTCCAACAGCTATGCCCTTTTATCAACATTAAAGCAAATGGGTTGTTATGCCAATCAATTTCATATAAATGACGATAAAACCGTAATAAAGGAGAGAATTGCGAAATTGTTGATCGATTACGATGTGATAATCCTAAGTGGTGGGGTTTCGAAAGGTAAAAAGGATTACATACCAGAGGTGCTGGAAGAGTTGAATGTAGGGAAACTATTTCATCGGGTGAAGCAAAGACCCGGTAAGCCATTCTGGTTTGGTAAATCTGAAAACGGAACATTAGTATTTGCATTCCCAGGAAATCCAGTTTCTACATTTTTGTGCTTTCAAAAGTATTTTAAACCCTGGTTTAATAAGTGCTGTGGACTAGAAGTACCTAAACAATTTGCCAGATTAACCGTTGATTTCAAATTTAAGCCCCAATTGACTTACTTTCTATCTGTACAAGTGGTAAACCAGCAGGGTATTATAAGTGCAGAACCATTGCCTGGTGGTGGGTCAGGGGATCTTGCTAACCTTACCCGTGTAGATGGGTTTTTGGAATTACCTGAGGATAAGGGCCATTTTGTAGCCGGGGAAGTTTATCATTTTGTTCCGTTTAGGTAGGGTTATTTACTAAATAAATCAGAAACAATATAAATACATATAGTTAAAAAATATAATTTACAAACGCCTGTATATGAATTGGAGGGTTTTTGAAACAATATATTAGCAATTTAGCACTTAGCAAATCCTGTTGATTGGCTTGTTAACTTTTCAACCAAAACAAGGCAATCAACATGATAGGTATACTAACATGTAGATGAGAAATATGATAACCCACTACTTTGCTATGATTTCACATACCATGTTATGCACCTTTATTAATGGAACTATTTTTTCATATTAGCAGTTTATCGGATATATTGCATTATGGAAAATTTAAAAGACACTGGTTTAAGAGTTAATGCTAGCGGAAGTATTAGAGTTAATAAGTCAGTTTTCTATTCAAGAACTGAGGTTAAAAATGTAGTGTCTAAAATGAAGGCCTCCAGTGCATATCCTAATACTAAAAAGTAAATGCCGTACAATGTCCTTCTTATCCCACTAATTGGAGGATATTACATACTGTCAAACTTCGTATTTTTTAAGTACAAGTATCAACGAGTTAGTCCTCAAAGGTTGATTCTTAATTCTGCTTTAGCAGGAATTTTTGTAGGCATATTTTCATTTTTAATCAGATCCATTTTTCAAAAGGTTTTCCCATCTGCTTTAGTGAATCTATCAGAATTCTTAACTGAAATATATAGTGGTTCACAGAGGTATTTATGGACGATGATGTTTGGATTGTTTTTGACAATTTCCTTAACACATTTACTCAATTGGGTTATTTGCGAAATTCCGTCTTTAAAAGGCTTACCTATCAAGAAAGCAATTCTAAATTACGGCAATGAATTAGAACAATTATGTCTTGATTCTATTGTCGATGGCTTTGCTCTACAGGTTACATTGAAAAATGACAAAGTTTACGTTGGCTTCATTGAAGAAGCTCCAATTCCTTCCAAGACCAATTATTTATTATTTACCCCTCTTTATAGTGGTTATCGAGATGCTTCTACAAAGAAATTAAAATTGAATACAAGCTATAGCCCAGTAATTGATTCTTTAATTGCTGATGATTTGGGTAATAAGCGTTCGATTATTAATATTGTTATCAAACAGGACGAGATATTGACAATGAGTCCTCATGATCCTGATGTTTATAGCCGCTTCTCGAATGGTGCATAACATGAAAATTAAATAACCATTCAATTAAAGCCTATGATTACCCAACCTCATTT
>CBDVAV010000437.1:0-4668 GCA_965372055.1 uncultured bacterium
TACAAATGTTTCTCCAGGAACCAAATTTGTTGGTGGATGATAATCATTACCATTAATTCCATAATCTTTGTCAAATATTGGAAATTCTAATCCCCATTCAGGCTCTAAAAAACAAACCTTTGGTAAGGTACCCGCTTTTGCTCTTTCAAAAAAGGTGTCTATTTTATCAAAGTGTTGGTCAAAATATTTATCCTGTAATTGTTTCATTAAATCTCGTGTATAGGCATAGCCTTCAAGTCCCAATAAATCTTCCCACCAAGTTCCTTGACTGTAATAGTGCATCCAATCTGAAGGCTGGTCAAGTCCATGGTCACTTAATACATTCCACATGGTTTTTTGGTTAAATTGGTTACCTACCGGCTGACTTAAATGTGGAGGAATAAAACTAAAGTTTCTATTGTTAACAAAAGCTTCGAGCTGACCATCATCATTAATTCCTAAAGAATTTCCTGAAGCAGCAAAAGCACGATTGCAATTAGTTTGTGTAGGTACTGAACAAAAATAATGGTCTGAAACGCCAAAGTTTTTTGCTAAACCATTTAATACAGGCAAGTCTTCTGGAGTGTAGGTTTGCATAATTTGATGAACTTGATCATCATATGTTGCAAAGTCTTTATAGAAACCACACATTGTAGGGTTTTTTTTACACGGTTGATTGTCTTTTGAACCAAAGAGTTGTACGTTCACATGATTGTATTCTTCATGTGGATCATGAATGGGAACGTTCATATTATCAACTCCTCTGACCACATAATGTTTCTGGTCATTTTTGTCTAAATTATAGTAGGTTTTTTCTTTAAGTCCATTATAGGTTGGTGTATCTTGCCTAGGGATATTAACTAATGGTTGTGTCCCGTCATATAACCAGCCTAATAGTTGATCTAACGAACGGTTCTCTAGCATTAAATAGACGATATGTTTGATTTCATTTTTCATGATATAAATAGTTATTTATTGATTTTGTTTTCTGATAACAATTGTTGTCTAATCTTTCTAAGAAATTTTATCATTGTTTAGTTATTGGTTATAATGAAAGCTAACTGCTAAATAACCACCATGGTGTTTATTTCCCTTTCAACTAATGCCATTTATTCCACACAATATGGTAGGATAACCGCACCTTTTGCTTTCTTTGGTACACTTAACCACCACCCAGCCCAATATATTGACAATTATTTAAAGTGGTTTTTTAGAGGGTTTATAAATACCTATAGAAAATAGTATAAATACACTAGAAAGACCCTTCCCTATCAGGAATAAACCGTTTTTTTAATGGACATTTTTTTAAAAGATCCTGGATTGCATTTTGTTTGCTGCAAGGTTGTTATTGTTTTTATAGCAACAGCAGTTTGGCAAACAACATCCCCTACCAGTGGTAGGCAAAGCTCAATTCTTCGGGATGACGGTAACCGCAATCTTCTGAGCAAGATCGGCCAAGTTACCCTTATCATGCGGCGTAAAGCAGAATTGCATAGCCGTGGAGTCATTCCGAGCCTTGTCGAGCTTGCCTGCCTAAGGAAGGGAATCTTGCTTGCTTTCCCCGACCAGAAATGGGTAGTTTTTTTTAATGAGAATCTTTTAAAAATCCTTGAAAGGAACTCTGAGGCCTCTTTAACTATATACTTTTCTCTACTTACTAAATTCTAATATCTAATATCTAATATCTAATATCTCAATACTCTTCACTCATCTTGCTTGCAAGTATATAACTTGTAATCATGGACACGAATAGGATTGCAGTTTTGACCAGGATCCAAATATTGGCGGTATTTCCTGCCAGGTATCCAATAAGTGTTATAATGAACAACCCAAATACTCCAGGAAAAGCGGTAATTAGTATCACCGTTCTTCGCTCAATGGGCTTTTTTACTGCCCACAAGAGAAGAATTGTCCAGCATGCCATCAAAGTCCCACCTATTGCCATGATCAGCTTGGTTTGCAAATCGGGATGGTAATTGGGTATACCAGTCAGAATGCCAAATAAGGGGGGAAATAGCAGCACCACTGCCCAAAGTGCATCTGCACCTATACCCAGCCAGTAGGCAATTTTTATCAAGAATAGCTTTTCTTTTTTTCCAATCATAGAGGATGGTTTTGATTTTGAGTGGGAGTCAGGTGTAACACCTGACTTCAAGGAACCTAATTACATCAACGACCTCAACGACCCAACGACTTCCATGTCTAATGACAAATATCGCAGTATTTTTAACTAAAGTATACTCTAAATGCCTACCTTTGATCTCATTTTAAGCTCACCTACAGAGTATTTCCCAAAAAACAAACCATTGAAAATTCATGAGATTTGAAGACCTGCAAATTATTGCGCCCATATTAAAGGCCTTAAAAGATAAGAATTATACCGAGCCCACTTCGATACAGGTAAAAGCCATTCCACTGGTACTTAACAGAAATGATGTATTGGGCACCGCCCAGACCGGGACTGGAAAAACAGCGGCTTTTGCCATCCCAATAATACAGCTTATCCATAGAATAGAGCCAGGTAATCCTGGCCGGCCCAAGATAAGGGCACTTATTGTCACTCCCACCAGGGAACTGGCCATACAAATAGACGAGAATGTCCGGTTATATGGCAAATACACCGGGGTAAGGCATGCAGTTATTTTCGGTGGGGTTAAACAAGGTCAGCAAGTCCAGAAACTAAAGCAGGGTGTACACATACTGGTGGCAACGCCGGGCAGGTTATTGGACCTAATCAACCAGGGATATATCAGCCTTAACACCGTCAAAATTTTTGTGCTGGACGAAGCCGACAGGATGCTGGATATGGGGTTTATCAACGACATCAAAAAGCTGCTAAAGTTGCTTCCTGAAAAAAGGCAATCACTGTTCTTTTCAGCGACCATGCCACAAAGTATCGTTAACCTCTCCAGGAATATACTGAGCAATCCACGGAAAGTAGCAGTAGACCCTGTTTCCTCCACCGCTGAAACCATACAACAATATCTCTATTACACCAATAAAACAACCAAAAAGGACCTTCTGCACCATATCCTAAAAGACCAAAAAATTGACCAGGTACTGTTATTTTCAAGGACAAAGCACGGCGCTGACAGAATTGCCCGTATCCTGAAAAAACAAAAAATCAATGCGGCGGCTATACATGGTGACAAGGCTCAAAATCACCGACAAAAAGTACTAAAAGAGTTCAAAGAAGGGGAGATCAGGGTGCTGGTGGCCACTGATATTGCAGCCCGTGGAATTGACATCGACAAGCTACAATATGTCATCAATTATGACATACCCGATGTAGCCGAAACTTATGTCCACCGGATAGGCAGGACCGGTAGGGCCGGAGAAGAAGGCACAGCTATTTCCTTGTGCGAACCTGAAGAAAATGCTTATGTAAAAGATATCGAAAAATTGATCACCCAGAAAATAGAACGGGTCAACGATAATCCCTTTCCCCAGACAGATAAACCTATGACAGGGCTGGAAAAAAAGGAATGGAACAAAGAAAAACAACAAAAGAAACGTGAATTATTTTCTCAAAAAAAAAAGTAAGATAGTTTTGGGATTCCAGCTTCGACGATACAATTGAATAACACGAAACCATTCCTTAGGAAGGCAAATGCGACTTTATTCCAAAATTCAGAGTCCTCTTCGAATGACTCTGAGAGGGGCAGAAGGCACTGGGCATTTATTATAATAGACTCTCCCAAAGTTTAATAACGGTATTTAATGTAGTTAAAAAGTCTATTCGATTGCCATTTTTACGAGTAAAAACAACCCTAGACTCAAAGTCATTGGCTTGAGAACTTAATTCCCAATCCTCTTCAATACTCTGCAATTCTGATCTTTTGTCATTAAAGGAAATACTCTCAACCACGCCAGGTGAAGAAATTGTAGAGTATATTGCTTTTTTCGGATCAACAGATGTATATAAATGTTTGTATGCATTAGAGATACTTCTAATATCTTGAAAACAACCATTAGTTTGATTTGCAAGTATTCGACAAAATCTCCGAGATTCTTAAATTGTTTTATCTTTGATTGATCATGTTTCTTATAAAAAGTATAATAATGATCTGCCATGTGGGAAGCTGAAACGGCAGCATTAAAGGCATATCTAATATTACCTTTTTCTTGCTGACAATCCTCATAATTTCCAAAAACAAATGTTTCAAAATAATTATCCGGTGTCATTCCCATAATTCTATCCTTTTCGTCTCAATCTTGTGCCTAACGACCTTGATAAAAAACGAAGGGAGTGAAGAGCACCTTGCTTTCCTTAACCAACAAGCCAAGACCGATTTCTAAATTTAAATTATACTTGGCGGCTTTCCAGAATCCGATGAACTTTCGGATTGCATATCAGCCTTATGTTTTTTTATCTATTGTTGTGCTGACGTGCATTATTATCTCCAGTCATCTAAATTTACTCCCTTCTTTTTTTAGCATTGAAACTACCACTCTGAATTAGGAATATCAATACCCTTTAAATGATCTGCCAATAGGACCCTATTTCCTTCTCTAGTCGGTACTAATAATACCGGGAAAACATGAATATTTTGGTATGTCTTTGCAAAAACAGGTGGTGTAAATGTAACCATTCCAGATGTCTTACCATTTCCTCCATTCTTAATAACTGAGATTAAACCTGCTTCAAGACCAAAAGGTGTAATAAATACAGGATTGTTTTCTTTTGGG
>CBDVAV010000438.1:0-4658 GCA_965372055.1 uncultured bacterium
GGTAGGGTAGAAATCTCCTCTACATAAACTCCCGGGGTTTTATAATCGTTTGCCATAATTAATAATTATTTAAAATGTTTAAACATCAATATATACTTCGGATTTTAAATTATTTATTGCCGGATTGGGCAGATGTTCTATCAGCGTTTTCTTCCCCTTGTCCATCTTTAACTTTAAATACTTTTTGGGTGATTGGTAATATGGAATCTTCTGGGGCTGAAATTCACCTTGAAGCATATCGCCCGATTCAAATATTATAACTGTTCCTTTGGTATAACTTTCAACTTCATCCTTAACCATAAAATTTATCTCCTGACTGTATCTGCTATTATTACCGTTGATATAATTCTCACCATCCATAAGGGAGAAGTCAGGATCAACAAAGTCTTTGGTAAGCTTTAGGTTATATTTCCAGGGAACCGACCTGGTCTGGAACGAAATATTAAACTTTGATGGTTTATCGTATTTTAAAGACTCATCTTTTTGAATGGTAATCAGCCCGAATGGCCTGGTTATCTTTATTGGATCAGCGAAAAATATTTGTTCACGCTTTTCTACTGTGTTGTTGGCAATTCTACTTAAAGTGTAAACCCCGAAAGGTGAATCGCGGAAATCCAACAATTTGCTAAATGTCCCGTTTTCAGGTTCCAACTCCTTATCTACAATCATTTTCCCAGTTGGGTCCCGCACCTGTAAGGTTACCTTATCGCTTTTTGAAGTGAAATCATAGTTGAACTTGACGGGGCCGCTCTGGGGTATACTTTCAACATCCGTTTCCAATTCATATTCATCCAACAGATCCCCTTCTACTTTTTCACCACGCTTGGTATTTTTAAAATTGTAAATATATTTATCTGAGGACTTGGGAGGCAGGTCTGTGAAATTAAGAAACGTTGGGTTATTCAAGTGCATGGAAAAAGTGAGTTTAATCCCCTCTTCCAGTTCAGTAATAGGGGTTTCACCATCTTCATCCGTACCAAACAATATTTTGAACCCATTGGCTCCCTTTCTATAAAGCAGTTTATGGCCTAAAAGCAACTTTGCTGTTTCCGGTAGGGGATTGATGGATAAATCTTTACAAACCCCGTTGTCATAATACTCATGACCAATGGTTACTTCAAGTAATGTTTTGTATATGGCGCTCATTTTAACTAGCTGAAAAACCTTTATTTATACCTGCAACCCCTTCCACTGATTCAATTGCTTTACCTTCCTGAATAGTTAACATCCTTACTTTATACAACACCGAGGGCATATATTTTGCCCCCAAGTAACCCCACATGTGGTTCAACTGCTCAAATGAGGGGGTGATCAAATCCAGTATGAGCTTATCTATTCCAGGGTCAAGCGCGGGTGAATTCTGATGATCAAAGACATTCCTGCCCTGAAAGAACCGCAATACCCCGGAAAGGGATTTTATTGCTTCTTTATAATCCTTAAAATTTGCGGTAAACAAAATTTCGAGATTAAGTTTTATCTCCGGGTTAACTTTAATAGATGATCCGTTTACTCCCTTAACATAAGGGCTTTGGGATTTTAGTGCTTTCTCTTCTTCAATACTTATTAACGTGAGTAAAATTGAATCATCGTTCTGAGGATCAGTGTTTCCATCCTGGGAAACAACATAAGTCATGGCAACATCCCGCTCATAATTAGTCTCAAAATAATCGTGGAGTTCCTTTTCGAGAAAGATTAGTGCTTTATAGATCACATTAATTCAATTAATTTATTCAAACATGTTCCCCATTAATTTTTATGGGGAAGTAAATTTGGCATTATCCTGATTAAGATTCAATAGCCATAAATGGCTATTTTTCACTTTAATGATAATGTTGAAATGTTGGGGAATTATAGCCAGAAATACTTGGAAGCCACTTTTATCAGTTGAGCGGTATTCTTTACCTGGAATTTGGAAATCAGGTTTTTGCGGTGGTTTATGGCTGTATGAATACTGATAAACAATTTATTGGCCACTTCTTTTGCCGATAATCCGTCTGCTATCAATATTAATACTTCCTTTTCCCTGCGTGTTACATCTGTAAACATATTCGCCCTTAAGGAAATATCATTTGGTAAATCTGCTGATCGATTGACCTCTTCACCATATAGAACAGAACCCTGATTAACACTGACTTTCTGAACCCTGCCCGTTGGGTTTGGATTTTCCTGCCCTATTTTCCAAGGGGTCTTTCTGCTCTTTGTGCTTTTACTGATGTCCTTTATGATCCCGAACAACTTGCTCCACTTCCCATCTTTAAAATCAAATAATACCATATTGATTTCTATCCATATCCAATGTCCTTTCCTATGTTTAATCCTGAGTTCCACGGTCTTGGAACAATAGTTGCCATTGTCAAAGTCGGGGGATTTTAGCTCCTCTATACAGTCGCAATAAGTGCGGAACAAGGTGGGGAAATCCTCCTCATGAATGGAAGAAATAAAAAATTCAATCCCTTTATCCAAATATTTCTCAAACGTATGCCCTGTAATATTTTCCACGGAATTACTGAGGTATAAAAATTTGTCACATTTTATATGATAAATGAAATGGGCAACAGATGTTATTTGATTAAATAACTCGAACGCATTTCCAAAAGGCAGCTCCTCTAAAATAAAATCCTGCTCTAAGTTACTGGAATGCGGCTTTTCCATTGCTGATTAAATTGAGATCATAATATATGCATATCCTTTAAAAGGTGTTTTTGCAGTGGGGAATAAATACCTATGGATTTTGCGGTCAATACTTATACACAGGCCAAAACATGACAAAAATCATGATTCTTTTATGAAAAATTAGAGCTATTCTGCAAATAGGGAAATCAAATATTACCAGTGCGGGAATATTGAATACGATAAGGAATCTAAGCTCAGCCAAAATGTTTAGGAGAAGCTAATTGTGCGTTTTGATTTTGTTTGCTGCGTGACAGTCTGTTAAATCCAGTATTTAGTCGTCATTCAGTCCAGCCATGACTACGTGGGGCAATTGGGTAATTAAGCCGGGTTACCCTCCCGAATAATTCGGTATATATGGTTATATTTTCAACCTGATAACTAGACCTTCAACCTTTATTTCATTATTTTTATAATTTAACATTACTAGCTATGAGACAGATAGGGATTTATCTCTTGAGTTCAATCTTTTTGTTGCTGTTGAGCTGCGATACAAGCGAAAAATTTATTGTACCAATTGAAGATTTCAATCAGGAAGTTTTCGGGGATTTAACATTAGAACAATTAGCTGCCCTGCCCACACCATTTGAAGCAGCATTTGCCCCAAATCCGGGTGGTCGAACTTCTGGAGACCCAGCTGCACTGGCGGAGATTCTCTTGAAACTTGAGGAAATTTTCGAAGGTGCTTCCATTACTGAAATTGAGGAAAAAGAGCAACGTGGTTTATTGGTATGGGAAATTCATTTGAAGATGCCTTCTGGAGGGATCGTGGAAGTTGTATTTGTGCAAGATGCCGGGAAAATATTGGAAATAGAGGGGCAATCAGGTCCGTTTGATTACGAAGTAACACCCGGAGGCGACTTTATCAGTCTTAGTGTGGCATTTCAAGCTGCATTGCAAGTTAAGGAAGGGGAAATAACGCGTTGGGAACTCGAACTTGAAGAGCAGGATCAATGGGAATATGAAATACACTTGGAAAACGAAGAAGGCCGGTGGGAAGTTGAAGTTGATGCTTTTACTGGTGAAGTCATAAAAATAAAAAGAAAAGATATAGAAGATGATCATGACAGGGATGTGCCCGGAGAAACCGCTCCAGAGGAGATAATCCAAAAGGCACTTGAAATCCTTGAAGGCAGGGTAATCCATTCAGAAGCTGACGAGGAAGATGGGTTCAAAGTATGGGAAGTATTCATTCGTACTGAAAGTGAAGCTGTTGTAAAGTTTACCTTTTTACAAGATTCTGGAAGGTTGTTTCAAATAAAGGGTAAAAAACCTCCTTTTGATTACAACCTTAAACCCGGCGATGACTTTTTATCATTTGGTGAAGCCACGCACATTGCCCTTGGTTTTGTAGATGGTGAAATCATAAAATGGAAATTTGGTTTTGAAGATGTAAATGAAGATGATCTCGGTGATGATGGACGCACTAATGAGGAAGAAGAGTGGATTTATCAATTCCATATCCTTACCCCTGAAATTGAAGATTTCAACCGTACCCGAATCGTATTTGTGAACGCCATTACTGGTGAGATTATAAACCGGGAATTTGACCCCTGTCATGAAGAAGAAAAAATCTTAAGTGATCATAGGTGGTTCATAGGCCTCTTCCTGGCTGGTGAAAGGGATATAACGCCAGCTTTTGGACAAACAGTATTAAAGTTCGGTCAGCATGGTAGAATATTAATCAATAACCATGGCCTTGAATTCATGGGTGAGTGGGATTTGGTTGATGAATGTAAAACCCTCGTCATAAACCTGGATTCCGATATTTTATTTCCACCGGATATAGAAGCTCCCCTGGAAGTAAATTGGAGCGTAATTGTGCTGAACCGTGAATTTGTGAAGTTGATCCATGAAGGGGACAAACGATTTGAAGTGCATTTAACCATTGAACCACCCGTTTTTGAAGATGATTGCAGTGAGGGAATCGAGATAATTACAGAAGGGGAATGGATCGTCAGTAAGTTCTTTAAGAACGACATGGATGA
>CBDVAV010000439.1:0-4654 GCA_965372055.1 uncultured bacterium
AGGTAATGGTTCGCTCTAACACCAGGAAACTGCTCTCTATGCTCTTTGGAATCAAGGTTGGGGTTGGGGATTTTATTGGCATATTGATTATTGAAATTTGCGTACCGGTCCCTGCCATCCGGGTTAATGCACGGATCCATGATCACTACCGTATTTTTTAACCACTCTTGCTTTTCGCTATCGTTTGGGTTTGCCAGCTCGTATAATGTCTGCATGGTAGCTTCGGAAGAAGAAGACTCGTTACCATGTACATTATAACTCAACCAGACAATGGCTATTTTATTGCCAGATGGTGCTCCGGGCAAGAGTCCCGCCCTCTTCAAATTATCTGTCCGGATTTGTTCCCAATTATCTATATTCTCCTGTGATGAGATGGTAGCGGTTATCAATGGCCTTCTTTCGTTTGTCATCCCATATTGATGGAAATTAACGTTAGGCATTACATCTGCGACATGTTGGTAATATTCCACAATTTTGTGATGCCTGGTAAAATGCTTTCCTAACTCATACCCCAGAAATTCCTCAGGGCTTTGCAAACGTACTTGTGCAAAATTTATTTGGATTAAGGTAAATGAGAATACGAGGATTGGTAAAAATCTTTTCATAAAGAGAGTTGTTTAAAGGGCGTCAATATAACGGTTTTTAGATATAGGAACAATTCAATTCCTGTGAGCGGATTTGATCATTATCTTGGGATGCCAATGCTAAACCCATCATCTGTGATTTTAACTTCATAGGTTGCCACATTTGGACAATTTATAACTGAAACCCGCATTCACGTATAGGATTGTTATCTTCTGATCTTTTTCATTTATCTTTTTTGAATATCGAACACTGAACATTGATTAACGATTTTTGATTTATTTATGATTTTTTATTTTTCTGTGCAGTTTCAATACTTCCGCCAATTGGCGGATTGAAATCAGTTCATTATTTTCTTTTTTTGCTTTAATTATTTTCTCTTCAGCTTTATATAATTTGCTTCGGTGAATTATTTTCAAGCAAACAAATGTTTTCGTAGTTCTTTTAAAATTACTTTCATTTTGTGAATAAAGTCTTTTTTTTATTCTGAACTCTGTGCTTCTCCGTAATTCAATGAAACTGATGTCCCGGAACAGACCAATTGTCCGGATAAATGGTTTCCGGCTTTTGAATTGAGCATTTCATTTACAATTTCAATCCGCCAGCTGGCGGACTGAAAAATCAATCAATCGTTTTTCTAAATCATATTTATTCATGTTTAATCAATTCTTAAATCATTATTCGTTGATTGTTATTCGTTATTCACTTTATTGTTCCTCTTTTTTTGACTTGAAGATAACTGATATTTATACTGGAATACCAATGCTAAACCCATCATCTGTGATTTTAACTTCATAGGTTGCCACATTTGGACAATTGTTGTTTGCTTCCATCCCCGACTTTAGGTCAAAAAGATAGTTATGCCAAGGGCAAACAATCTCACCTAGGTAATTTATCGCACCTTTGCTTAAAGACTCTCCTCTATGGGGGCATTTGTCTGAAATTGCATAGAAACCATGCTGCGTTCTTACCAAGCAAATCTTAACCTTTCCGATGATAACTAACTTTGGAGAATTGATGCTTAGCCTTTTTTTAGCATCTTCCAGCCCACTAAATACTTTGTACCACTTTAGGTTACTCATCAACGAGGGTAAAATGAATGGTTATTATTGGGTTGTCAACAATCACCTTACTGCAAATTCCGTTATCGTAAAAATAAATATTTTCCCGGCCATCGGGTTTGGTCAATATATATTTATTCTGTTCCAGTTTTTCCAGTGCAAGGAACTTACCAAATCTTTCTGAAAATATGGTGTCAATACCCACGGGTTCATTAAAGAATAATTTGGAAACTGTAAATGTGATTTTCTGATTTTCGACTTTTTCTGATTTGTCATTTACACGTAGCAGATAATGGTCATTTTGCCAAATAATAGAACTTTGATCCCTCTCTTTTTGATTTAAGCTGTTATTGGCAGAAGCGGAGTAAAGCCTGCCATTACGATATTCATTTTCATATTTATAATTAAGGCTAAAGCTAAATAGTATGTTGAACTCTGTATCTGAGTTGATATTGTAGTATTCATTATCCTGGATTTGTTCCCTTTCTGCCTTGAGGTAGCCGATTGAGTCGTCTCTCCAAGTGATGGTATACATCAGTTCCTGAGACATACCTGCCCTGATAAAAAAAAATAGTATGATCGATGCCAGTAATTTCATTATTGCAAAGATTAACAAGCCTTACTTTAGTTTCCAAATTCTAAATTTTTTTTAGCAGAAAAATATTTGATTTGATCTGTAACCCGCAAAAGATAACGTGTTCAAATTCCGACTCCAACAGCGGGTTAGTTGCTTTCACTATTGGTTTCTCTCTTCAATTTTCTTCTTGATATCTTTAAAAGCAGACTGTACCGGTTTAAATTTACCTTTGCTGATACTGGCTGAGCTTTGGACCAATATCTTAAGCAGGTCTAGGCTTTCTTGAGTTTGTTTATAAACATGGATGTCCTGAACAACTACTTTGGCCTCACCATTATGGGTTATAATCATTGTTTTCTTATTACTGGAAATATCACGGATCACTTCTGACTTATGGGTTTTATTGCTTGGCTATATTTCATCTTACACCTTACCTGGTTTGACCTAAATATAGTCTAAATAAAGATCAAATTTAAGAGTGATGTTTTACTGGGCAACGGTAAATGTCACTTGCACTACCAATGAGCTTGCTGCGCCAGCGCTACCGTATTTTACAGCGTCAAGTGAACCGCCTGTTCGGCGATTTTTGCCGTTTGGTTTACTGCAAAGAGTTGAATGAATCTATCCTTTTTCCTTGTAATTCAATCCTGTCCTCTTCTCATCATTAAGAATGATAACTTAGCCCTCTTCTTCTAACTCATCCAGAATTTCTCTAAACTCATTCCTCTGTTTAGAAGACAGGGTAAAAATAGAGGGGGAGTTACTTTCAATACTAAACATGTCGTCTACTGACTTAAAACTGTTCAGCCAATTCGATAGGAGAAATGCCCCATATTTATTTCCACCAACGCATTTTTGATGTTCTAATTTTATATAATCGTCCAAAACGAGACGACTCCAGTGGTCGCCTAACCTGTAAGTTTGACAAGTATAATTTAAAAGGTCAGATATCAGCAATATACCTTTGTAGTGCGGGTGTTCGGCAGGAAGCCTGGTTATAAGCAGGAAATAACGGGATGTTTCGTCATTGACCTCTACCAATTTTCCTGACGAATCACCAATCGACTTAATTAGAAAATATTTGGGATAATACTTTCTGAAAATTTGCTCATGGTCAGCTAAACTTTCTGACAAATCTTCCCAGAACCAAATTTTGCATTTATAAGGTCCTGCACTCGACAAATTTATTGCAAATTTCTGAAGTTTGACATCTCTATTGTTTGTGGAAGCGATAATAAAACAATCTAATTCAATCCCTAATTTCTGCGAGGCTTCATAATCTCTCTTTATTTTGCTCTCAGTTAGAGGTGATTTAATAGTGGCTTGAACTGCTTCATGAAGATTTCCGCCCCTGCATCCAATAATGTCTATTCCATCCTGCTTCTGACCTTCACGTCCAAATTCTTGAGCATGTGGATCTTGCCAAATTTCCCTAAATAGCTCACATACCATTTTCTGGAAATGTTGCCATGACTTCAAAGGAGGTATTTTGTATTCATCAAATCTCATTTGAGGATAGTTTTTTATAAAATGATTATCTGATTATCCCAACGGTCATTTTGACACCACCGAATATATATTCTACTGCCAATAGCTACATTAAAATAAATATAAGGCGTAATATCCGGACAATCCAATAAAAAATCAGGTTCCCAGTATAACATGAAATATAGTAGCAAATTGTGGCAAATTCAGCATAAGGCTAGGATTAGTTGCGGTGGGGACTTTACCCTGAATTTGGAGTACTTACGGGGCTTCATATTATCAACCATTTTCAATTGGAAATCGTGCCCCACTGTCAACTACCTTCATTTGTTAGCTGATCTACTTTTTGAAAACCTTGATACCAATAATATCTTGCAACCAAGTAAAATGCTTATCCAGAGAGTAAATAAAACAATCATTTTGAATACAGTTCTGTGCAATTATTAAATCGGGAATTCCGAATCCATTCCGTCCTAACTGCAAACAGTTTGTCTGAAAATATACGATCCGCTCCCAATCAATCTCTAAGGGAATTTTTGTAAGATCATGCAACAGTCGAATGACTTTGGGATTTTTCTTGATTTTCAGAAAGGGAATTAGTTCGGAAAGAATTAGATCATTTGTTACCACCAAATTCTCATCAATCAAGATATCCAAATCATTTGATCGGTTACCGCCTCTGAAATATTCTACCCAGATTGAAGTATCTGCAATAACTTGCATCAACGGTCTCTTAGCGCATCAAGATCAATATTTAAATCAATTTTTCCCTTAAAGTCTTTAAGTTCTGCAATCTTTGACTTTTTGATCAACTCCTCTAAAGCCTTCACAATAACCCTGGTTTTTGTTTTCATCTGGGTTACTCGCATCGCTTCCTGAACTAAATTATTCGGTATATCCAGCGTTGTTCTCATTTCTTAACTTTATATGCATAAATGTACAAATTTAT
>CBDVAV010000440.1:0-4653 GCA_965372055.1 uncultured bacterium
TTTGGGGTAAATGGTGATTTTCAATGGATGACATTATGGACAGACACTAATTAGGGAATAATTACCTTCCAATGAACATTATCATCCATTGGCGGGGACACTGTGTATACCGGCCTTTTTATATAATCAACGGAGCAAAACTGAAAACCGACAACTGAGAACTGTTTTTCCTTTCCTCGGTTTGTGTCCACACAAACCGAAACTGCAAAATCAGCCCTAATCAGATGCTATGTTTGAAAAGAAGACATAAGCAGAGAAAGTTTTAATTTGGTTTTATCAAACATCAAACCAAAACATCTCAAACTTATGTCAATTAAAGGTCACTCGTAGAGGACTCAGAGTATTTGAGTGTCTGTGTCGATGGGAAAGCTTTAGTACATTAAAAGTTTATTGCCAATACCTATGATATTGCCTCATAATATTAAGTACTCAGGCATGGTAGAATTAATAAGGAATGAGACAAGCTTTAAATATTGATAAAGTCAGGACTATTTATAATAGGTCATATAAATACTACGACTTATTTCACAAACTTGGGACTTTCAAATTGGATGAGAGAGGCAGGGATATTCTTGTAGACAAGATAGTCAACCCGGGTGATTATATACTTGATGCAGGGGGAGGAACAGGAAGCACAGCAATAAAAGCCGTGAAAAAAGCTGGAGAAGATGGGAGAGTAATCATTTTGGATTTAAGTGAAAATATGCTCAAGAAAGCAATTGAAAAAGCAACGGCTATTGATCAACAAGATAAAATAACAACAAAAATCGGAGACATGTATGAAATACCTTTTCCCGATGAAACATTTGATGCAGTAATCTCTACCTATAGTACTTGTCCTTTGGAAAATCCAATAAAAGCTGTTAAAGAGATGCTTCGGGTTTTAAAAAAAGATGGATTGCTTGGCATTGCACATTCATCAGAGCCAGACAATAAAACAGCGAAATGGTTAAGCGATAAAATTGAATCTATCATTTGGAAGTTTCCAAGGCTATCCCTTGGGTGTAGAAATATTCAACTGATTGAAGACATTAAAAAAATGGATGTTGAAATTATGGAAGATAAGATAATAGGGTTTATACCTTGGTATTTCAGAATTATAATTGTGAAAAAGTAAGATATTGATTTGATTGACTTTGTCCCTCACTGGCCGTGGTATAGGGAGCGGCCTATTCGCAGGTCTGTGCCTCACAGATCCGGTTCAAAATATGTAAGGGTTTCAGTATGTGTAGACAATGTGCCGATACAAACCGGGGAAGGCTATTTTCTAGACTCTACTACTAACTACTAACTATTAATTACTCAATACTATAGCCCTACTCTGAGTCCCTTTCATGTGACATCTGAGGAGGATATAATTGGCATATTATTTGGGCGGTTTTATCTGATTTGTATATACATCTATTTTTGATATATTGGAGATATTACAATTAAATTAAACCCTTTATAATTATATTTTCTATAATTATCTACAGCAATTAGATGAGAATTTTCATATTACTTCTTGCCTTACCGTTCCTCGGATGTAATGATGAGGGAGCGGAAATCTGTGCCGAATGTTCTCAAAACAGCCAGGTATCAAGTTTTGAAGACAAACGTTTTAGGTTTAGGATATCCAGTGACAGTATAGATACATTCTTGACTTTTCGGGATTCAATATCTGCTCGGTCTATTAGCTATCGTTTATGCTTTGCATCTGGTAATCAGAATTTAGAAAATCCAGAAACAAATATAATTAAAGCAAGCGGATCTGCTTATAAATCCTGTAATCCATTATCGATAAAGGATATGGTGATTTCTGATTTCGAATTTGTTTATACATGCCCTGATCCAGTACCCAATATTGCAGGTGATTTTACATTAGAGAATAGTTGGTACTTAGACCATCTTATATATAAGGGATTTAAAGTCTATCCGCCATGTAATAGTATCATTAAGCAAGATCCGGATATTGATATAAAAAATTTTAGTGACGGTAATGAATTTGATCATCGCATAGATGGGCTTGCAGCCAACAATTTTTTTGCTGGGAGGTTTAAGGTTTCAAATGATACTATAACTTTCTCAGAATTATTTGCGATAGGCCAAAATGTGGGAACAAAGAGAGCAGGGGCTTTTGAACAAATATATTTTGAAGGGATTTCCCCAAAATTAAAGGTAGTGTTCAATACCTCAAACAACCTTTTAGAGCTTAATAACTTCCAGCATAAAATTATTTACAAATATTACACGAAATGACAAATTTTAATACCCAAACCACTAATGTTTTGTGAGGCAGTAATATAATAGACAATTAGGTTATTTTAAAAGATAAAAACTACTATGAAAACAGTTGGTATCCTTGTTATTTCACTGGCTATTGCAGTTTCATTTACTGGTTGTAAGAAAGATGAATTTACTTTAGAGATTTTAGATGACATAGATTATGAAATATATTCATTGATTTTAGATGAAAGATTTCCAGATGTGAAATTTTCCAATATTGAATTTACAGTTAGACAGGAAACATTGCTCTGGGCAATAATACCCATGAAAAGTGAGATAAACCTTAATAGTACATTTGAGCGTTTGATTTCACTTGCAGATGCAGATACCTCCGTTTTCATTGATTACATTTCAAAAAATGAAAGAATACATAATTTAGATAGTAATAAATTTAAGGTCGCTGGTAAAGTTGTGATCTTGATTTCCCCGGAAGAACTTGAAGATTATTTCGACGACTGGTTTCATTGGGACTGGTTTTATGATAAATATCCAGATTCTGATGGTTTGATCGTTTTTACAAGGATTGGATATAATTCAGATAAAAGCCAAGCTATTGTTGGATTTGAAGATGTTGGTGGAGGTAGAAATGGGGAAGGATATTTTGTATATATAACAAAGAATAATGATAATGAATGGGAAATAATTTTGTGGAACCTCATATGGATTTCATAAAAACACAAGCCATAACACGGTATAAATCAAAGCCTCAGAGTCCCTTTCAGGTGACTGAAGTGAAAATCGGTCAACCTATTTCAGACACTTACTCTACTACTACTTACTACTAATTACTCATTACTAATTACTCAATACTCAATACTCAATACTAAATACTAAATACTAAATAGAATCTGCCTCAAACCAAAAATCCCTTACATTTGAAAAAAGGACAAACCGAGTGATTCAATTAAGCCAAATATTATCCCACCTGCCTGAAAGCAAAATAACGGAACTGGAAACCATCACCCAACGGATAGCAGATACTGAAAAAGCAGAAATAGTGGTATTGTATGGTTCGTATTCCAGGGGCAACTACAAAGAAAAAAGAGGTAAAGAACGGGGAAAGAAAAGTGATTATGATATTTTGGTGGTAACCACGGACGATGATACAAAAAAAGGATTACAATCGAATTTGAGGGGAATGTTTGATGACATTGGAACAGTGGTGCAAATAATTGTCGAGAAGATTGACTTTGTGAACAGTAACCTGGAAGAAAAACAATATTTCTTTACCGACATCAAAAGGGAAGGCAAAATACTGTTCAATACTGATAGATACCAATTGGCAGGTTCGCAAAACCTGACCCCAACCCGCAGGCGTGAAATTGCGGAAGAGGATTTTAAGATGTGGTTTACTCAGGGAAAAGATTTTTATTGGGGATTTGAAAATTACTTCAAGGCAGAAAAACATAGGCTTGCCGCTTTCAATCTTCAACAAGTAGTAGAAATGTGCTACACCACCATAGAAATGGTATTTACCCATTACAACCCTCACGAGCACTATCTAAAAATTTTAAAGGAGCGGGCACAGAAATTTGATGGCCGGATTGGAGAGGTATTACCTTACGAAACCAAAGAGCAACAAGAACTGTTCGACTACCTGGATTTTGCATACATAGGCGGACGGTACCGGAGTGAAGAAGAATTTCCGGTAACCAAAGAGCAACTGGACTATTGGAGCAAAGAAGCAAAAAAATTACTTGATTTAACCGAAACCATTTGCCAGGAGCGCATCGAGTGCCTAAAAGAAATTGAACAAGAACTGAAAGCAAAATAGTCCTTGTACAGCCGTGGGGTCATACCGAGCCCTTAATATGCTACGAATTACAGAAATGTAAAGCCATGGGGTCATTCCGAAACCTAAACATCCTGCGTCTAGCAGAAATGTATAGCCGTGGAGTCATACCGAGCTTGGTCGAGGTATCTAGTTCCTATGTGAACTCTTTGATCATATAATTCTTCTGAATTTGATCAGTGGTCCAGCCTATTCAATCCACTTAATGAATATGATATCCGTATCCTCGGTTTGTGTCTGCACAAACCAAAACCAATAATCCTCAGTCTATTTCACTTTGACTGGTCTGTGCGACACAGGCCAGGGAAGCCAACGGTACACGGAAGATGCATTATAAGCCCTTTTACAAGTATGGTTTGATAGCAGGAATAAACATTCATTATATGTACTGACTCGCTGGTTCTTATTTATTGCCGATTGCACCTATTTTATAACTTATCTGATCTTATTTACTACCGTACCAGTCATTTATACAACCTCGGTAGTCTTTTATACAACCACGGTTATCATTTATACAACTGCGGTAGTCATTTATACAACCGCGGTTATCATTTATACAACTGCGGTTATCATTTATACAACCTCGGTAGTCTTTT
>CBDVAV010000441.1:0-4641 GCA_965372055.1 uncultured bacterium
AAAGCAATCCTCACATTGTGTCAAGGTTTTTTAATGAATGAAAATGAGGACAAAATCAATCGACTGTTTGTTTACCAAGAAAGCGGTTTTTATAAAAATGAACCTTTAAAGAGTAATGCAATTGGTAACCTGACCTCAATAACATTTCTACTGGAGAATCCTCAAGGTGTTTACCAAATCTGTGGTATTGTGATTGACCCACAGATTTTCTTAACCGAGATAATGGCGCCACGCATGCAGACCATAGCAGGGGAGAAGTTCATAATTTCATCATTCTTGGCATCATCTGATTCATTAATTTACTCAACACAATCGCTTTTGGATGGAGAAGACAGCAAGATAATTGGTCAGAAGAAAAGCATATGGTTGACACCAAATTACCTCTTTGGTATTGCTTTAAAAGGAACCACTATAAATGATTTGGTAGAACAACGGACATTTTCCAACATCATTTTAATCATCGCCGTTGATCTAATCCTCCTTATAGGAGCATGGTTTGTTTTGAGAAATATTAAAAGGGAAATGCAATTGGTTCAAAATAAATCAGATTTCGTTTCTAATGTATCCCACGAAATCCGTACCCCCTTGTCACTAATTTCCATGTTTGCCGAAACTTTACAAATGGATCGTGTTAAAACAGAGCAGAAAAAAAAAGACTATTATTCCATTATAAATAAAGAGGCCAATCGATTGACTGGATTGGTGAATTCCATCCTGAATTTCTCCAAGATGGAAGCCAATCAAAAAGAGTATAAATTTGGGGAAGTAAACCTGAACAAAGTAGTATCCGATATTCTTAATTCCTATGATTACCACCTGACCAATAACGGATTTACATCCAAATGTGATCTTACCAATGACCTGCCAATAATAGAAGCAGACCATGAGGCTATCTCTGAAGCCATCAGGAACCTACTTGACAATGCTATTAAATATAGTAAAAGTAAAAAATCAATAGAGCTTAAAACTGGTATCAGTGATGGTTATGCTTATACTGAAGTAAAAGATGAAGGAGTGGGAATACCCAAATCACTACAAAAAAATATTTTTGATAAATTTTACAGGGTAGCGACAGGTTCTGTTCATAACACCAAAGGTACAGGCCTTGGATTGGCTATAGTAAAACATATTGTAGATTCACATAAAGGTAAAATCATTTTGGAAAGTGATGAGGGTAAAGGATGCAGTGTTAAGTTGTTTTTTCCTATCTATCAAAATGTCAAATAATAATTAGTGATGCATAAAATATTAATCGTGGAAGACGAGCCCAACATGAGGCTGGGTTTGAAAGACAACCTTGAATTTGAAGGTTATGAAGTTGACCTTGCAGAAGATGGAATTCAAGGAGAATCGAAAATCACAAAAAACCAATATGATCTAATATTATTGGATGTAATGCTTCCGCAAAAATCAGGTTTTGATGTCTGTAAAACTGCTCGGGAAAATGGTATTGATACGCCAATAATTATGCTTACAGCAAAAGGTGAAGAGATAGATAAAGTGTTAGGGCTGGAATTTGGTGCAGATGATTACGTTACCAAGCCTTTTAGTTTGAGGGAATTGTTGGCTAGAATAAAAGCCCATTTGCGACGACAAAATTTATCTGATAAGTCTCAGGATGTTAATTCTGAAGTTATCATTGGAAAGCTCAAGATCAACTTTTCATCATATAACGCCCATTCAGAAGGAAAACCAGTAAAGATGTCCCATAAAGAATATGAAATACTGCACTATTTGTGGCAACGAAAAAATGAAGTGGTTAACAGGTACCAGCTTCTTGAAGAGGTTTGGGGCTATAATGAATCCCCAACCACGCGAACAGTTGACAACTTTATTCTCAAGCTAAGGCAAAAAACAGAAACTGATTATAAAAACCCCCAATACATACTCACTGTCCACGGTGTAGGATATAAGCTTGTAATCTGATTGTCATTCTACTACCTCCTATTTTACAAATTTACATCAGTTCACGATAATCAATCAGGCTCGTTCCCGTGAAAAACGGAACAGGCTATTGCAAAATTTATATCCTTATTTTACCAAAAAGGATAAAAATATCCGCAATCCCTTTCAGATACCGGATTCAAGAAATAAAACCCAAACCAAATACGATATTTTCCGTAATATTATTTGCAAGTACGATTTATTTCGTATATACTTGTATGTACGAAGATATTCGTAAATTAATTCATTATGAAAAAGAATCAATTACCGAAACCTACTGAAGGAGAACTGGAAATATTACAGATTATCTGGGAAATGGGCCCATCAACAGTTAAATCAGTAAATCAGATCATTCGCAAGAGCAAAGAAGCCGGATACACTACTACCCTAAAATTAATGCAGATTATGTTTGACAAGGGCTTGTTAAGCAGAATAAGAGATGGTAAAACACACATTTATGCCAGTGCAGTTTCACAGGAAAAAACCCAACGACAGCTTTTGGATAAATTCGTTGACGCTGCCTTCCAAGGATCAGCGATGAACCTGGTAATGCAACTGTTGGGAAACAGGGAATCATCAAAAAAAGAATTGGATCAAATAAGGGTCTATCTTGATAAAATTGAAAGTAATCAAAGAGGAAAATAAAACACAGATATCATGGAAATAATAAGTAAACTAATCAGTTACGATCTGGCCGAACCGCTTGGATGGACCATCCTTCATTCGTTATGGCAGGGATTATTAATAGCAACTGGCATTTATCTTATACATAAATTGACCATGGACAAATATGCCAATTTCAAATATTGGATCTCAGTTACGGGAATGTTGGTATTTTTTTCCTGGAGCATACATACTTATAATCATTATTCGACTAAGGTCGAATTTACCAGAACTATCAAAACTTTTCAGGGCGGGGATATAACCTTGGGCAGTAAAATCAATAATTTTCCTGTTCATAATAATCTTAGCAATAATACAATTACAGATAGGATTGAAAGGACTTTCAGTTTTTTCGAAGGTAAAATACCTCTGATCGTATTATTGTGGTTCAGTGGAATAGTGGTGTTTTCAACCAGGTTGATGTTTGGTATGGTGGCAATAAATAAGCTGAAAAAATTTGGTATTAATAAAGTTGACAGCACTTGGCATGAGTTCTTCGTGAATCTGACAAGGAAAATAGGTTTGAAAAGAAAAGTTTACTTGTTTGAATCTGTTAAAATTGATATTCCAATGGTGTTGGGGTTTATCAAACCAGTAATATTGGTCCCGGTAGGATTTTTCAGCAATTTGACACCACAACAAGTGGAAGCCGTCCTTGTACATGAACTGTCACATGTGAAGCGCCATGATTTTCTGGTGAACATTATCCAATCTGTATTCGAGGTGATGTTTTTTTTCAATCCATTTGTCTGGTGGATGTCAAAAAGCGTGAGGGAAGAGCGTGAACATTGTTGTGATGATCTTGCAATTTCCATATGCAAAGATCCAATTGCTTACGGCAGGGCACTGACAACTATTCAGGAAGCCAGGTTACCTCGATCAGGTTTGGCAATTGGCCTTGCAAACAACAAAAACCACTTACTGGTAAGAATAAAAAGATTAGTGGGCCATTCTTCCCGATCAGCCAAAAGCTATGACAAAATAATAACTGCCACTATCTTATTGATGACATTGATGATATCCTACTTCTACGGGCAAAAGGTATTCTCAATCCAACCGGAATATGGACAAATGAGAGAAGCAAGCCTTGGATATGATAACACCAGCCTGGAAAAACTGGATTATTTGCAAGATGGGGGAATACGCGAAATTGCATCATTGCCTACCATACCAAAACTTTATCCCATAAACATGGCCACAAAACTGCCTGCAGCTATAATATGGCAAGATACAGGTAAGTCAAAAATCCGTTATAAGGAGTTGCTGCAAAGCATAAGACAAAATGAAATTATGAGGGAAGAAATGATGCAGAGAATGCAACAGGATATGATGCAAATGCAGGAAGAAATGATGATTATGCAAAAGCAAGAACTACTGAAGCTCACCGATTATTTTTCAGAGATGAAACAAAATGAGGAGTTGGAGGATTTGACTGACCAAGAGAGATTGGAACTTAAGAAAAGCCTTGATCTTAGCAGAAGGAAATTAGAGAAGATGGTACAACAACAAAGGATGACTAAAGAGGAAGAATTCTTGAGAGGTAAGACCATGAGGCTTAAAATGTTTGATGAACAATTGATGAGAGCCCAAGAAGAAATGGCAGTGGCAAAAGAAAAGTTTGCCAGGATTCAAGAAGGAGAGATGAAAGAAGAAATGGAGAAAATGAAAGATAAAATGAAAGTGGGAATGGAGAAGATGAAAGTAGAAATGAAATTGGAAATTGAGAAGATGAAAGTGGAAATGGCTAAAATGGAAAAAAAGCACAAGGCTTTTACAAAGGAATTGAGGGAAGAGTTAGTCAAAGATGGCTACCTTAAAAATACGACAGAGAGGTTCGAGATGGAGATCGATGATGAAGATGTTTATATCAACCATGAAAAGATCAAGGAGAAAGACGCTAAAAAATACATCAAGATAAAAAACAAGTATTTTGAAGATAATGGAGGTACATTTAGAATACAGCACGAATAAGGTCAAAAACTCAAAATAATAGGTCTTAAATCATGTCTAGATTTCCAAACTAGATAAAATTTA
>CBDVAV010000442.1:0-4630 GCA_965372055.1 uncultured bacterium
TGTTTCCAGTTCTTTGATTTTGTTGTCGGGAAGGTGAGATAATATTTTGGCTAAATTTGTCACTTGATCTTTTAATTAATCTTTAACTCTCTCAAACTTAACTATTTTTTGAGGTTGGTTGCGATTGAGAACGAAGATAGCAAAAAGGATGGAACGTGCTGGAAATTCGACAGAATTTCCGATGCACTCTTCAAACAGCTAAGCAATGAACTATACACAGTGTTACCCAACATTATTTGAATATATTCTATAAATCAAAGTTATAGGCAGAAAGGATTGCCTACCTTATCAATAAAGGAAACCAACCTATGATTACTGACATAGAAGTTAACAAGCCAGAGCCTATTGTGATTGGTGAAAAACTAAAATCGTTTAACCCTGGAACTGAGGTTGGGCTTACAATCGAGGCTTTAGAGCAAGGTAAATCGATACTAATAAAGGAGTTTTATAATGATGGAATATCCCTTCTTCAGGATTTACACGAATATCTGAAACTAAAATTACCCAATAGATCTTTTCAGGAGCAGTATCAGTATCGCTCAGATTACTATAGACTTTCAAATTTAATTTTATTAGAAATTGTCAATCAAAAACTATGTGTAAAGAAATCTCCCAGTATTGGCTGGTTAGAAAAATTTTATCCGGAAAATAATCATTTCTTTTTGACCTTTCCTCAAATTCAAGGATTGAACAGTGCTTGGCAATGGTACAAAAAAGGGATTTCTATACCTGTACTGCGCAACAAAGTGTACCCTTATTACGGAACATACTTTCCTACACGTTTTGAACATTTAGTGCTTTTTGACAATTGGTTGAAGCGTTACGAAGGACCAAAAAAGACAGCCATAGATGTTGGGGTTGGGTGTGGTGTATTGTCATTGCAAATGGTACAGCATCGTTTCCAAAAGGTGTATGCAACGGATATAAATCCCAATGCGATTGTTGGATTGACAGAGTTTATGGGAACAACAAAGCTGTCTCGAAAGATTGAACTGGATTTAGGGCATCTCTTTGGGAAGTGGGACAAACAGACAGAATTGATTGTATTTAATCCACCTTGGCTGCCAGAAGCCCATGATTTGAGTGGCATTGATGACGCTATTTATTATAATAAGAACTTATTTCCGGATTTTTTTGCTGCAGCAAAAAAAAGACTCTTACCTGATGGAAAACTGGTACTCATCTTCTCAAACTTAGCGCAAATAACTAATGTAACAACAGAACATCCCATAGAAACAGAATTAGCTGAAGGCGATAGGTTTAAATTGGAAAGATGTTTTAAAAAATCAGTAAGTGATGCTTCTAGTAAAACAAAACGAGATCGGCATTGGCGTTCTTCAGAAGAAGTAGAAGTTTGGGTACTCACGAATATTTGAATCTTGATATTGCCGAAACATGTGTTGAATGTTGGGTAACGTCTGGCTAAATGTATTACGTATATATCCCATATAGATTTATTCCGTTTATCCACCCAATTTGGTAGGCTAACTGCACCTTTTGCAAGGTATGGTAAATATTAGAGTCAGTCAATACGGATGTCTGCTTGTACGCACCGGATGGTTTAGGGCTATCCGATGCATGTCAAACAGCACTTTTACGTTTCGGTTTGCGCTTCCCTGGTCTGTGTCCTCACAGACCAGAATGACACTTTGATATTTATGTTTCGGCTTGTGCAGACACAAACCGAGGGTACGGATTGGATAAGCTGGAACACTGATCAAATTCAGAAGATTCATAGGATCAAGGAGTTCACATAGAAACAAGTTCCCCGCCAAAAGGCGGGCAAGGCTGGACCAAGCTCGGGATGACTCCACGGCTATATATTTCCGCTATACTTAGCATGTTAAGAGCTCGGAGCGGCTCCACGGCAATACATTTCAGCTTCCTTCTGCTCAAGAGTCACCTGAAAAGGAACTATAGGACTACCTTCAGCCAGCTACTCCACTCCTTTTCTATAATCCAAAGGCACTTCACGGTCACCCAGTAATGCTTCATACTTGAAGTCTTTACCCCGTCGCTCCAGCCATTCTTCTTTTGCCTTGGCAGCTATTTCAGGGTTCTTGTAGATCCCGATCACGGTAAGTGCAAGTGTTTTTGCTGCTACAATCATTCCTTTTCTTCCAATATCAGTTCCCCCTGCAGCCACTGCCTGCCAACTATGGGCAGAAGTGCCAGGAACCCAGGTAGCGGTAGACAGCCCGGTGGTTGGTACGACCCAGCTTACATCCCCCGTATCAGTTGAGAATGGCCCGGCTTGTTCCCTAATTACAAATGGGCCTACTTTTGCCGCATCTTCAGGGGATAGGTTCTCAGAAGGATATGTTTCCATGATCTTAACTGCAAATTCCTTTTCCTGATCAGTGTAAACGACCCCGCCTACTTTTTCCAGGTTGGAATGCATCAGGCGGGCTAAAGTAGCATTAGGAAGCAAGTTGTAGGCTCCGCCAATAATTTCATAATCCATGGTTGTTCCCGTACCCATGGCTGCGCCTTTGGCGGCTAAAACCACCCTCTCAAATATCTCATGCACATTCTTTGGTTGAGGGTGTCGCACGTAATAATATACTTCTGCAAATGCCGGAACTACATTGGGGGCTTCCCCTCCCCTGGTAATCACGTAATGGATCCTGGTTTCCTGGGGTACATGCTCCCGCAACATATTTACCATATCATTCATTGCTTCCACCCCGTCCAGGGCACTTCTACCCCTATGCGGGGCACCAGCAGCATGGGATGCAATTCCATAAAACCTGAATTTAGCAGACTTGATGGCTAAACAAGAACCGGCACTGGCATTGTTTCTACTGCTGGCATGCCAGTTGACCACCACATCAGCATCATCGAATAAACCAGCCCTCACCATGTATACTTTTCCACTTCCGCCTTCCTCTGCTGGTGTACCATATAGCCTGATAGTGCCTGAAGTGCCAGTTTTCTCAAGCCATTCCTTGGCGGCAATGGCCCCGGCAGAGGATCCCGTGCCAAATAAGTGATGCCCGCAAGCATGACCAGCTTTTGAATCTACCCTGATCTGTTTAAATGGTTCAGCGGTTTGTGAAATTCCAGGCAAGGCATCAAATTCAGCCAAAATCCCAATTACCGGCTTGCCCTCACCATAGGATGCTACAAATCCCGTGGGCATTCCCGCCACCCCTGCTTCTACCTTAAAACCTGCTTCTTTAAGGGTACTTTGCAACAAGGCAGAACTTTTATGTTCCAGATATCCAAGTTCTGCCAAATCCCATATCTTTTGTGCTATTTCACCATAGTCATCACTTTTGCTGTCTATGCCCTCAACAATGGATTTTTCTTCTTTGGAGTAGCTTGATTTGTTTGATTGCGCTATTGAATTTGACGCAATTGCCAAACATATGCAGAATGCTATTAATGATTTGTTTTTCATTTTAATTATGGTTAGTTCTAAAGTTGTATTTCGAAGTTAATCCATTCCCGCCTGTACTTTAACATATTCGGCAACTTCCTTGTGGGTAGCAAACCAAACATCACCTTTGGATTTAATGTGAGCAATAAGCTCCTTTAACACCACTATCCTTGATCTATGGCCGGTATAATGGGGATGCATGGTCAATAGAAACATGGTTCCTTCTTCGTAGGCAACATCGAACTCGTCTTTAAATACTTGTAGCACATGCCTTGGGTTGCTATAGCGGTTTCCCCGGGGATTCATTAAGGGCGCATCATCCAGTATCCATTCTACAGGCAATTCAACAATTCCTGTAGGCTCTCCTTGTATTACCAGTTCATATGGCCTATCATCTGACATCATTGAGCTTTCATACATAAATCCAACATCTTGAATGATCCCGGCAGTGGCCTGGCTGAAAGTCCAGCTTGGAGCCCTGAACCCCACTGGCTTTTCCCCGGTAATCTCCTCTAACATCTGAATTGAATTCACTATCATTTCCCTTTCCCTATCGGGAGGAACCCTGTTGATCCTCTCGTGGATCCAGCCATGTACAGCAAATTCATGGCGGGGAAGCCTTTTGATTTCATCTGCCATTTGAGGTGCTACTTTGAGGCTTAAAGCTGGAATAAAAAATGAAGCTGCAACTTCCTCTTTTTCCAACAGGTCAATTATCCTCTTCAACGCAACCCTGGCACCGTACTCCCCTCTTGAAAGATCTGAAATTGATGGCTCACCATCCCACCAGGCAATGGTTTCATTATCAGCATCGAAAGATAACAAGACGGCTACCTTCGCCCCTCCCGGCCAGGATTCAGGAGTCAGGTCCCTGCCTGCCCTGACCTGGTTTACAGCTGCTTCAAAGCGCTCTGTAGTCCAGGTCCATTTCTCATCAGGTTTATTGTCATCACAGTCACATTCCACAACTGGCTGGCATCCATTAATAATAAAGGCTAATGCAATCAGGGTTAACATTGCAGGTCTCATGAGCTTTCGGGATTAGGTATAATAAAATTATTTTCTATCAAGGTAACTAATTATTCTCATTACTTAAAACAAAAATATCTGTGTGGAACTCTATAGATGATTACAATTATTTCCGATACAATTTATCACTAACCGCTAAAGGAATATCTATCCCTGGGAATACATGGAAATTATTATCTTGTGAACATCAATAATGATGATTGATAATATTTTGATAAA
>CBDVAV010000443.1:0-4625 GCA_965372055.1 uncultured bacterium
CCATGTTTTTGCATAAAATTCACCATGTTTTTGCATAAAATTCACCATGTTTTTGCATAAAATTCACCATGTTTTTGTTTGACTTTTTTAAAAAAGTCTTAGAAGAATGCCACATTATCATCGCTTTGTATAAATATATTCTTCAATACTATTGCCAGACTTATCATAAACAACATCATTGGATAAAATATATTCATATACACCGTATAAAAATCAACATCTTTTTCCTTTGTTATATACATGCTTTTTTCCAAAGCCAGCCAAACAACCAAGGAGGAAAAATACGTTAAGCCTTTTCTCAGCAATGAAAATATTTCTGAAATAATGCCACAAAAGGTGTTTTCAGTATCGATAATAGGCAAAATTGTGGAAAGAAAAGCTATTACATTAGGGCGTTCATCGGTAGAGGTGTCCTATTAATATTAGAAACTATTAAATATAAAATCAGCCCTTATGATCCGATCTTTACTAAAGATAACAATCGATTGATTTGAAATATACCAATTCAGAATTCTTATTTGGGATTTCTGAATTTTATCTAAAATAGTAATTAGCAATTAACTAACTTCATCAAGTTAATTGCATTAACCCGAAAAATTCATCTCGGAGTAGGCAAAGTGGGTGTAAAGTGTTATATTTGAGATAGTTACAAACAAATGCAACACTTTTGAACACACCCAAATATGAGCAATAAAAATACAGCATTTTATCGGGGAAACACACAAATATCCGTTGATTTTTCAGCTGGCGAAACCAATTCTGACGGGCTCCTTGTCCTAACTGGAGAAGCTTGGGAAAAAGCATAAACTTATTGATTATTTCAGTCAGTACATCCCCGGTTTCCGCGATCCATTCCGCACTGTGCACAGCATTGAAAAACTACTCAAACAACGTGTATTCTCCCTTATGCAGGGTTATGAAGACACCAATGATGTAGAGCACTTAAAGAACGACCCACTCTTTCAGGACATACTCGATGGCGGGATGGCATCCCCGCCCACCTTGTCCAGGTTCGAAAACAGTTTTGGAAAGCAGGGTGTTTTTGATGTATGCCATGCCTTGGTTGACCGTTATGTAGCTTCATTGAAATGACGGAAGCAAATCATCATTGATATAGATGCCACCGATGACCCTACCTATGGCGGGCAACAATTATCGATGTACAATGGCTATTATGGTCAATTTATGTACAATGAACTGTTTTTCCATGATGGCCATACCGGGCAGGTCATTGTACCAATACTGCGTCCGGGCAACAGTCACTCGAACAAGTGGTACGTGGCCATTCTCAGGCGTGTGCTCCAAAAGATACGTGCCACTTGCCCACAACTCAAGATCATCATCCGGGCAGACAGCGGGTTCAGTTGTCCTGCTTTTTATCACTTGTCAGACCAATTTGAGGTAGGCTTTGTGATAGGGCTGGCCAGTAACGAAGTGTTGAAACGAAAGGTGAAAAGGGCTGAGAAGGCCGTAGGGCATTTGTATCTGAGAGCGGGCATCAAACACCAACATTTCATGGCCCATACATATAAAGCGAAAAGCTGGCACAAAGCCCAACGGTGCTACACAAAAGTGGTATTGCGTCTACCGTTACCGTAATATTATATGGCAAACTGTTGTCTGTACCATCATTAATTATTGCTGGAACGGTCAGCGTACCATTATAATTCGTAGAGGGTGTGATGGTTGATCCCGATACACTATAGTTTGCACCCGGTTGTAACGTCAGGTCAAAGCCTGTTGGAAAAATGTTGTCCACATCGGTAACCGTAAAGTCATTCAAATTAATAGTCAAAGGATTGTCTTCATCCACTGAAGTAACGCCTCCATACGATGTTACCACTGGCGCATCATTAATATTGTTTACCACGATAGTAAAAGTCTGATTTGTAGTGCCTCCATTGTTATCATCTACTCGCAATACAACATTGTGAATGCCAACATCATCGTTCGAAGGTGTGCCGGTCAGGATCGCCGTTCCATCCCCATTGTCTGTCAAGGACAACCAAGTTGGTTTGGTTGGGATTGTTATGGTAAGTGCATCCCAGGAATCCATATCATTTGTTGTAATGTTATATGTGTAGCTTATATCCTCATCTATTGAAGTGCTTCCCGTAGAAGTAAATACAGGTATATTATTTCCAAATCCCCTAAGTACTAGAGTTTTGTTTTGATCGTTATTGGCGATAGATAACCACACCGTTCTGTTCGCTGCCAGGCTAGGATTAAAAACAGCAGTAAAAGAAGTGCTGTTCCCGGGGGCTACGGGTGACACTAAAGCTGATTGATCAATCGTGAAATCACCTGTATTTCCGGCATAAGCATTTATTTTAGGAGTTCCTGTTAAAATAAGATCAGCATCTCCACGATTTTCAATAACAATTGTTACCCCTGTACTGCTTTCACCAATATCATTAGTACCAAAATCATAAGAACTAACATTACTTCCCCCTTGCGTGATATGAACATCAGGATAAATTATATTTGTATATCCTTTAAAAAAGGAAGACAAATATGTGCCTGTATACAATTTTCCACCTGAAAGGAACAGTGAAAGAATTGTTTTGTTGCTCACGGCAGATGGATAAAAATCCGCATATATTGATCCCGTAGTAGCATCCAACTTAACAAGGTTTGCGCTAGATTGCCCATCTATAACATTGAAAAATCCCCCCACAAAAAGTCTGTTATCAATTTTGACCATGGAATATACACCAGCATCATCAGGGTTTGGGGTAAAACTAACATCTACTTCCCCAGTAGATACATCTATATTGGCCAAATTTTGAATTGGGTGGCCAGTTACATCAAAAAGCCCTCCTGCATATAAGTTATCCCCTGACAATAATAAAGACCTGACCCAATTACCATCGATTCCAGGCTGAAAATTCACGTCCAGTACACCTGTAGTTGCATCTATTCTGCATACACGGCCTATAGTTACTCCCGACACAGAAGAAATACTCCCACCGATTTAAAGATAACCATTTGATACAATTAATGTGTATATTGAATTATTACCGATGTCAAAACTGGGTGGGAAAGCTGTATCTTCTGTGCCGTCAATAATATTGACTTTTGATAGAGGAACATTTTGATTATGTTCTCCTACCAATAAATTACTACCAGATAAAGCCAGGGTTCGTACATCCCCGATATTCGTATCAAACCCGATATCTAATGCACCTGTAAGTATATTTGTTTTTACAAGGTTGTTGAACGAAGGATTTCCGGCTGTTGATTGAAACTGTCCGCCAATAATCAATTCACTTCCTGAAATAAGCAAGGCATTGACATTTCCATCCACATGAATATCTGCTTGGAAGGCAACGTCAGGTACTCCAGTAGCCATATCCACTTTAACCAGATTTTCACGATGAATCCCACCAATGGAACTACACTCTCCACCTACTACAAGGTTATTTCCCGAAGAGAACAAAGACCTAATTTTGCCATTGCTATAAAGTTGAAATGTGTTGTCTGTTGTAGCACTAACTATATTAACTTTATTTACTTTGTATATGTTTTTAAAACCTGGGTTTTGAGTATATGAGCTTGTCCCTGCTATGAACAAATCATTGCCAGATATTGCCAAACAAACAACGCTTCCATTGATATAATCCAATGCGGGGATAAAAGAAGCATCTGCATTGCCAGTAGTAGTACTTAATTTCGCAAGCTTATTCATAAGCTGTCCCCCAATATTACTAAACCAGCCCCCTACATACAGATCGCTGCCTGAAAGGGCGATGGCATCAACCGATTGGTTAGGATTTGGTGCAAAAGCAACATCCACTACGCCAGTTGTAACATCTAATTTTGACAAATAACTGAAAGATTGTCCTCCTATGGCAGTAAAGCTCCCTATGGCAAATACATCTGTGCCAGACAATACCATGTCGGTAACATTTCCATTGGGATCGGGAGCAAAGGCAGCATCTGCTACACCAGTAGCAGCATCTATTTTGGCAAGTTTATTAATATTTTGTCCGTCAATATTTGTAAATCTACCCCCAACAAGCAAATCTGTACCGGAAACAACTAAAGATGTAATTTCATTATCTGGGTTAGGGGCAAAGGCAACATCCACCGCACCAGTATTAACATCTATTTTAGCTAATCTCTCAATAGGATGTCCGTCAATATTGACGAAATCCCCTCCTATGTACAAATAACTACCCGATAGGGCAAGGGATTTGACCCAGAAGTTAGGATCAGGTGAAAAATCTGTATCTACAGAATAGTCAAACAAGATATGGGCAATGTTTTTTCTAAAAACTCCACTTATTTCAGTAAAATTTCCTCCTATAAACCAACCACTACTTCCATCGTTTATAATAGTATATATAGAACCATTAGTTACAGGAAAGTTTGCATCAATATCTGTGGTAGTTGCATCCGCCAAAATCATACTTCCATTGGGTTGACCTATATATGAAAAATAACCCCCAATATATAAGTCTGTTGCATTTCCTACTATCGAATATACCTTACCATCAATCACAGGCATATTTGGTATAGGTGTTTGAGACCATAAGTTTCGGTTAATGAGAATAAGAACATAAGTGATAAAAATAATTTTAGTCTTGGTAATTTCCATTTCACTAAGATTTAATTTGAATATA
>CBDVAV010000444.1:0-4608 GCA_965372055.1 uncultured bacterium
ATTTCAACTATGTTCGAGGATGCTGAAATGAATTCAGCATGACGCATAGAGCAAATTGTTTTGCAAAATCGGCTTGGAACACTTCACCCTGAGCTCATTTCTCTGAGGGAGTCCTTTGAACAGGTGGGCGGCCATTAAAAGTGATCACTTGATAAAAGTATAAGTATACTTCACAAGTAGGGACTGGCTGATCAAATCTGGTTTTTCAATAGTCACACCCGTATTATTTCCCTGATTGAAAACCACGTATAGGTCATTCCCTTCCCTGAAGTTATACCTGGCCCTCAGGTTCACTTTCATTATATCACTCGCTTTATCTATCTGCCAAAAAGAATCGAAGGATATCTTTGAATTTAGGGCAAGAGTTAACCGTACTCGGCCTATGTTTCCTTTAAATACCTGATCTCTTTGAGGAAATTTGACCCTATTATATATAAAATCCCCTCCGATCCCAAAGTGTTTGGAAATAGTCCAAATTGGACTTATTTGAAAGGAAACCCTGTCACCATTATAGAAATCCCCTAATTCCCCGGAAAGATTAAACCTGAGCAAACGACCATCCGTCATGGTGTAGTTGACGGCTAGGGAATGAAATGTATAATTGTCGGCCAATACTTCTACATCATCCCCAAGAATAAACGGTTCCGAAATATTATCCTTATTTCTATTGTAGAACAATTCCAGGGAAGTTCCTGACATCATACCAAATGTTAGCCCTATAACTGATAGCTGGCTTTCCAGGTTTCCAGCCGAGTTATTGAGAAAAATTTTATTATAAAATGACGGGGTCACAACCCGCAACTTACTGTTTTCGTTCTGAAAAAACCCGTACCAAATTGCTTGGGTCAATGAGGTCGTACTTTTTCGTTGAGTAAAGCCCACAGAGGGATCAAAATCCAACCCTAATCTTTTTACTCCAATTTGATATCCAAATCCCTTAATCGCCCTTCTTTCCAGTACTGAGTATAGAAAGGAGTTATTCTTTAAATCTGATGGGATTTGCGAATCACGGGTTTGCCCAAATTTTAACGTATAGTAGGTAGAGCCAAACAATTTAACCACCCCGTCAATACCATAGTTGAAATTTTTATTTCCCCTTTCATCTACCTTTGATGTCACCATAGATCCGATAAATGAGTTCTGGTTGAACACCCTCTTCCTCAAACGTACAATTCCAAAGTTTGTACTTGGTATATCCCCTTTACTATCGATTTGTGCATTTAACAACCCAATATCCCAATTATTTGCCCTACCAGTTAATCTCAACCCACCCAGCATTCTTAAAGGAACCCCTTCCGAAGAAATCCCGATTGTCCTACTGTAGAATAGGCGGTCATCGTCCCCTAAAGTAAAAGCGAATATGCCTGCCCTTTCTTGAAAGAATTGTCGCTTTTCCGGAAAAAATAATGAGAATCTGGTAAGGTTTACTTGTTGATCATCAGCTTCCACTTGGGCAAAGTCAGTGTTGACAGTGAGGTCAAGGTTAAAATTGCTGCTCAACCCATATTTCACATCCAATCCAGCTTCTTTCTTGAATCGCCTGGATTTTTGATAATTACCATCATTTACAAGTTGGTTTTCAGTTTGGATACCAGACAAGATGTAAGGAGTTATATAAAGTGGCTTTCTTTGATAAATTCCTTCAAAAACCACCTTTTTTGCCCGCGATGCTTTCCATGCTCCAAAATCCCAGTTAGGGGGTATTTTCGGGTAGGTTTGCCTTTCGTTTTTTCTTCCAATCAACCGATGGGCTATCAGTCCAAAAACTACTTTACCCTCCTCATCCTGAAACCTCAGGGAAGAAAAAGGAATTCTCATTTCTGCATACCATCCTTCATTGTCACGGGTTACTTTCGCATCCCAAAACGCATTCCAGCTGCCATTCCAAAACACATCCCTTCCACCCTCAGCATCGTTTGTTATTTGTGCGTCAAGTCGGTTGCCAGCTGGAGTGGTACTGAAGGTTACAACACTTTCATTATCATTATATGTATCTAGTAGGATGTTGAAAAAATCACCTCCTCTATCGACATCCCTAACCAGGGAATTGCCCATAATACCTTTGGGATTGGTGTCATAGAATTTGCCTGATGCATAAATAAAATGGTCATCATATGCTAATCGTATTTCTGTTTTTTCACTCAGATCACCCTGAAATACAGGTGTGTACATTGTCAAAGGAAGGGGTTCAATTGTCTCCCATATTGGTTCGATTGGTCTCCCATCAAATACAATCTCACCTGAAATTCTGGTGACGTGATACTGATCCTGTCCGACAACCTCATAAACGAACAAAAGAAATAGAATTGATAAATAAAATAATGATTTCATGACAAGTGTTAGTTAGTACCCTCAAATGTCACGCATCAAAAACCAAAAAGATCTATTAATATAATGAAATGATTTTCTATTATGCATTAAATATTTTAATAGTAATCTAAAGGCATAGGATCCCAATTATAGATTATCATTCAAATTCATAGTCCAACTAAATACCTAATATAAATTGAAACCTATTACTAATATGCTTCGTATACACTAATATCTATATGATATCATTTTAATATCACTTAAATTATACTAAAATGGAAGAAAAAGATCATAATCCCATATCAGGTTACATAATGTTTACAGTGGTTTTCCTGATGTTTGTAGCGGCTCTGTTTGGCATTTTTGCCCTAAAGAATCCGTTTGCATTAATATTATTGTTTTTTACTATTCTCCTTTTTCCCGGCTTTTTCTTTATTAATCCAAACAGCTCAAGAGTTTTGGTATTGTTTGGAGCCTATATCGGAACGGTAAAGAAAAACGGCTTTTTCTGGGTTAATCCTTTCTACATGAAAAAAAAGATTTCGCTTAGGGCAAGAAATTTTGACAGTGACAAGATAAAAGTGAATGACAAAGTTGGCAATCCTATTCAGATCGGGGTAATCCTGGTTTGGCAGGTGAAAGATACATTTAAAGCCGCTTTTGAAGTTGATGACTATGAAAGTTTTGTCAAAGTTCAAAGTGATGCTGCGGTGAGAAAACTTGCAGGATCTTATCCTTATGATAACTTTGATGATGAAATGGCAGAAATTACACTGAGATCAGGCATTGATGAAGTCAACCATGCGATGGAGAGTGAATTGAGGGAAAGACTGGAAATTGCAGGTATAAATGTAATTGAAGCTCGAATTGGCTACCTGGCCTACGCTTCAGAAATTGCAGGTGCCATGCTTCGCAGGCAACAGGCTACTGCCATCGTTGCAGCTCGCAAGAAAATTGTGGAAGGCGCGGTGAGTATGGTCGAGATGGCACTTCAGGAGCTCTCCAATAAAAATATCATTGATTTGGATGAAGAGCGAAAAGCCGCAATGGTTAGTAATTTGATGGTTGTACTAACAGCCGATAAGGACGTGGCTCCCATAATAAATACGGGGACTTTGCATCATTAATAAACAGTAAGATCAATGCCTAAGAAAAAGGCCTTTGTCCTTAGGATAAGTCCCGAACTAATGGAAGCTGTCGAAAAGTGGGCAGCTGATGAGTTCAGGAGCACGAACGGCCAGATTGAATGGATTGTCAGTAAGGCAGTAAATCAAGCTGGCAGGATGAAAAAGAAAAGGAAATGAATCAAGTGTATATTGTATTCCTCACTTGAATTACTTCGGCCATAACACTCAAGGCAATTTCTTTCGCGGATAGGGCTTTGATATCCAAACCAATAGGTGCGTGGATCCTGTCGATCTGTTCATCGGAGAACCCCTTGGATTTTATGCGCCCAATCCGCTTTTGATGTGTTTTTAAACTGCCCAATGCTCCAATATATGGTACGTTGCTGTTCAGCAGGATCTCCAATGCTGCATCATCAATTTTAGGGTCATGGGAAAGGATCACCGCATAAGTTTCGGCATCAGGTTGTAATTCAGCCAGTATTTCCTGGGGCCATTTTATATGTATTTCGTCAGGTGGGACTGGGTATTTTGTTTTACTGGCAAAGGTATCCCTGGGGTCGATTACAATAGTTTCAAAGTCAAATTGCTTTGCCAGGTTTATAAGCTCCACTGTAATGTGAGCCGAGCCAATTAGGATCATCCTTTCTTTCCTTAAAAATGTCCGAATAAAGTATTTCTTTCCCTGATGATCAAATACTTTATTGGTTCTTTCCCGGCTTGCTTGCAATGCGAATTCCTTTAGGTTCGGGTCAAGGGAGATGCCCGTAATTTCGTCATTATCAATGTCCAACAAACTGTGCTCACTACTTTTTGAGTTAAGATTGGAGATCAATACTACACTTATATTCTGATCAATAGCTTGGTTTAATTTTTCCCAAATGCCTTGTTCATCCTGATTTCCAAATGCCAAAAAAGGTTCAATGAAAACTACGATTTTCCCGCCACAACTCAATCCTACTTCCCAGGCTTCGTCATCACTTACTCCATAGTTTACAAGTTTCGGCACATTGTTTTCTAAAACACCCAGTGCCTCACGAACAACACCCCTTTCCACACAACCTCCACTAACAGAGCCCAGCATTTCACTTTTTGCGGACACCGCAAGGGACGATCCAACCGGCCTGGGCGCAGACCTCCACGTCCTGACTACGGAGGCTAAAGCAAATTGCTC
>CBDVAV010000445.1:0-4579 GCA_965372055.1 uncultured bacterium
CCTCAGTACTCAGATTATCTATTGGAAGCACAGACATCGTTTATTCCCTAAAATCCCTAATAAAGTCTGCTTTTTGCTGAAATTTAAACTTTCCAAATGAATCACACTCAAACCCGCCTAAGGGCAATCTATGCGGGCAAGCTCACATTACCCTCAAACTCACACTCACACTCACACTCACTACCCCCAGTGCTTATTAATAACCTTGAGCATTTCACTGTGTACCGGTCCTGCTGCAACTATTTGCCTGCCAAAAATAAAGTCGTTACCATTATCAAAATCTGTAACCGAACCCCCGGCTTCTTTTACAATCAATGCTCCGGCGGCTACATCCCAGGCATTAAGGTTATATTCAAAAAATCCTTCGAAAGTGCCATTGGCTACATAGCAAAGGTCAACAGCCGCACTTCCCAATCTTCTTATCCCATGGGTTTTTGTCATGAAATCTTGCAAAATTTTGAGATAACTGTTCAATTCATCAAAATTATCATAAGGGAAGCCAGTGGCAATAAGGCTTTGGTCAAGCCGATCAATTTCAGAAACTTTAATCTCCTGGTTATTACAAAATGCACCTTGGCCATCAATGGCTGTAAAGCAATTGTCTGAGTTCACTTCATGTACTACTCCAAGGACAATTTCATTATGATGCATCAGTGCCACGCTTATGGCAAATACAGGCAAATTATGGACAAAATTAGTTGTTCCGTCCAGTGGATCTATTATCCAGGTATATTCGGCCCTGAATGATTCTTCTTGGCTCTCTTCGGCCAGGATACCGCAGCCAGGAACAATTTTACTCAATCCCTTGATCAGCAGTTCTTCTGAAGTTTTATCAACATAGGAAACCAGGTTATTGAAGCTCTTCAGCTCAATTTTATCGGGATCAAAAGATTTTGATTCAGTGCTTATAAAATTGGCTGTTTCAGATACCAGGGAAATTGTATCTTTTAGAACTGATTCCAACCCGGCCATTTTATCTGTTATAATTGATGACCTGGGTAAGCTTGGTAGAATCGCTAATGGATATTTTACCTGAGCTTATCCCAATAGATCCTTCATTTTTAAAATCTGACAGGGTACGTATCACGGATTCTTGTGCAGTCCCTACCATGTTGGCCAAATCTTCCCTGGAAACAGAAAATGATTCACTTGACCCCGCATTTCTTTTCTCCAACTCAAGCAATGCTTCTGCCACCCTTTGTCTAACAGAATTATAGGCCAGGTTGAGCAATTTTTCTTCTTTTTCCTGAAGGTTGTTGGAGAGCATTTTAATGAACTTGGAAGCTACATCACGATTGCTGTACAATAGGGTAAAGAAATCATCTTTAGGGATGAAGCAGATTTCGGTCTCTTCCAAAGCTGCTGCAGATTCAGTGAACTCGGTTTCCATGATCAGGTCTTGATATCCCAAAAAATCACCCTTCACAGCTATTGAAGTAATTAATTCTTTCCCATCTTTATTGGACTTAAAGTTTTTCACTTTGCCATAGTTTATGAACAATAAATGATTCGGGAAATCCCCTTCCAGGTATATGTTGATCTTCTTTTTATATATCCTTGTTCTTCTGGAAGCTGACAATTCACTTAAACCTTTCAGTCCCCGGGCAGCGTTCATAAACTGATCAATACCCTTTATGTTTTGCTGATATTCTTGTTTAAATAAATCAGCTTTTTTCAATCTGCTTTCAATAGAGTCCAATAATTCACTGTCGTCAAAAGGCTTGGTAAGATAATCATCTGCCCCCAGGTTCATTCCTTTTCGAAAATCACTGCGTTCGGCTTTTGCTGTCAGGAAAATAAATGGAATTTGCCTGGTATGATCATCTTTGCTCAATATGTGAAGCACGCCATAACCATCCAATTCAGGCATCATTATATCGCAAATGATAAGGTCAGGAGTAGTGATTTTGGCCTTTTCCACACCAATTTTTCCATTTTCTGCTGTTTCAACTTCGTAGTAAGCCAGCTCCAATATTTCAGCGGTGTTTTCCCTAACTTGCTGATTGTCTTCTATTAGCAAAATCTTTTTCATCTCAATTCATTTTATACGGAAGTTTTACCACGAAAGTGGATCCTTTACCTTCTTCACTTTGATAACTAATTTTACCATTCATGAGGTCTATGTATTTTTTCACCAAGTTCAATCCTAAACCAGTACCTTGGATATGTGTCACATTATGTGCCCTGAAGAACCTTTCAAACAAATGAGCCTGGTCTGCTTTAGGAATTCCCATACCCTGGTCCTTTATCCCAATTTCAAACATCTCTTGTTCTTTCTGCAATTTTATGAAAATTTTCCTTCCATCTTCTGAGTATTTTATAGCATTTGAGATTAAATTAACTAAAATATTCTTAAATAGTTGACGGTCCAGAAAAACAATTTCATCTTCTTCGGAAGAATCATAAATAATTTCCTCCCCTTTTCGCAGCACGAGGATCATCTCATTGATAACATCCTTCATAAATTGCTTCAGCGGAATGTTTTCTGGGTAACTGACCACTTTTCCTTCTTCAAGCTTTCCTAATAATAGAAAGTCATTTAATATCCCGGTCAATTCATTTACATTGTTTTTTATCCTTCCAATATGCTTTTTCCTCTTGTCAATTTTATCAACCTCCTCATATTTATCAATTAATGAAGCAGAGGATAGAATTGTACTTAAAGGTGTCCTGAACTCATGTGAAGCCATTGAAACAAATCTTGATTTAAGATCATTCAATTCCTTCTGGTTCTCTAATGAAATCATAGCTTCCTGTTCGGCCCTTTTTCTTATAATCACTTCTGATTCCAGCTTTTTCACAGTCTTTTCCAATTCCTTAGTCCTGTCCATAACCCTTTTTTCGAGTTCGGCCGCGTAAATTATCAATTGTTCCTCACTTCGTTTAAGTGCATCTTCGGCTTTAATACGTTCTGAAATATCGATAATAAATCCAACTGTTACCAATTTGCCATTGTAGTTTGTATGACTTAAACTTACTTCGACAGGCATTTCTGATCCATCTTTTCTCATCCCCAAAAGATTTATCCCCTGCCCCATGCCCCTTGATTTGGGCTTTTCACTATACTTTTTTCTATGTGAAACGTGTTTCTTTTTAAACCTGATAGGGATCAGGTCTTCAATCATTTTCCCAACTAGATTTTCATCATACCCAAAAAGTCTATGACAGGCTGGATTGGCAATTATTATTTTGCCTTTGTTGTTTACAACCATTATACCTTCTACTGAAGAATTGAATATTGCTTCGAAAGCATATTTATCAGCCTCTCCTGTTTGTTTACTCATTTCCCCATTATTCTTGATGTAAAACTATTAATTCCACGCATATTTTCCCTGATAATTTTCATTTTCAAAATAGTGACAAGATCATTTCTTCAAAGTTGACTATCAATTAGATTTGTTCCATCAGACCTAAACAGATTAAAAAATAGATTTTCAATACTCCAAGGTGATTTAATGAAGAGGTAATGAAATAATTATTGTATGAGTTTACAAAAAAACATAACTTCGAGACTATTCGGTTAATGTATGTAAGTAAATTTTAGAGGAGGAGAATGTAAATCATACAAACCGAGCCGATTTGGACACTTATGTCTAATGGCAAATAAATGAGCCAACTTAAATAGCACCAAAATGATCGACTACACTCTAAGAAAGATACTTGTACCAACAGATTTCTCCGAGCAAGCTAATCGTGCTTTTAGCCTTGCAGCAGAAATTGCAACAGAAACCGATGCGGAATTAACATTACTTACTGTAGTTAATTATCCTGGTGGATCGGCATTGCACACCACTGGGGTAGGCCGAGGGGATCCCACGGAGAACAAGTATATTCAGGAGTTGACTGAAAAAGTACAAGAAAAAATTAAAGACTTGCCAAGCGATGTTGATCTAAGTAACATTGATCTTAAAAGAAAAGTACAGGTTGGGAATCCCTTTACACATATCTCTGATGAGATCACCCAAAATGATACTGATCTGGTAATAATGGGCACGAAAGGCACAAGTGGACTGGATGAAGTGTTTATCGGCTCAAATACCGAGCGTGTGGTACGTCATGCAAAATGTCCTATCATTTCGGTTAAAGAGAAGATTTCTGTTAGCCAGATTGATAATATCGCTTTTGCTGTTGATCCGAAAATTGAAGATGAATTATTTTTCAGCAAGGTCAAGCAGCTACAGCACATGTTCAAGGCCAAACTACACGTTGTTATGATAAACACTCCTAATCGCTTTCTAAGAGATATTACAGCAATGAAATTGTTAGAGGATATAGCCGCCAGGAATATGCTTACCGATTATCAGCTTTATACTTTTAACGATATTACTGAAGAAGAGGGCATAATTTATTTTGCCGATCAAATTAATGCTGATTTGATTGCCATGGGTACACGGGGAAGAACCGGGATAGCCCACCTGATCAGTGGCAGTATTGCCGAGGAAGTTGTGAACCATGCAAAAAGACCAGTGTGGACTTATAGGTTAAGTAAATGATTCTTCTCTACATCAAGGCAGTACATATCATTTTTGTTGTTTCATGGTTCGCAGGACTGTTCTATATTGTACGGCTTTTTATTTAT
>CBDVAV010000446.1:0-4570 GCA_965372055.1 uncultured bacterium
AAAATTCAGCATATTCATTTTTAAAGATCCCTACTGGTAATAATGAGTTTAAGACCTTTTCACCCGGATTGTTTTTAAACGATAACAGGATGTTTTCTTTTACCGTCAGTTGATTGATAATCCGCAAATCCTGAAATGTACGAGTAATTCCATTTGTGTTAATTGAAACTGGCGAGTGATTGTCAATTCGCTTATCATCCAAGTAAATTTCACCATGATCCGGTTGAAGGAATCCTGTAATCAGATTAAACAAAGTGGTCTTACCTGTCCCATTTCCACCGACCACCGTGTAGATTTTTCCCTTCTCAATGGACATGTTCAATCCATGAAGTACACTTTGCTCCCCAAATGATTTGTAAATGTTTTTAATTTCTAACATGCTACCATTTAAAAGCATATTAATTTTTCAATTTTTAAACATACTACTTAATTTCTTTATCCGGTTTTGGGCCTATGTATAAATACTTATAAAATATAGTATGTATACACTCATTATTAAGCTTATATACTCCAATGGCCATAATTTTGGAAGCAAAAAAAATCATTTTACATAAAATCCAGTAGGTGAAATACTCACTTTACTAAACCTCCAAGGTTTGGTAAGGCTTTTTCCAGGTGTATAAACTCCACCAAATTTTGCTTGCCTAGGTTTACCAAACTTTAATATTTCACTAAACCATCAATCACTACCTCCAATAAATAATTTCCCCTAATTTTGGGCAAAACAAAAATCATTGAGTGGTCCGGTTAGAAAAAATACTTGCACACCTGCCAACAGATAAAATAAAGGAGCTTGAAACTATTGCCAATCGCATTGCTGAAACGGGTAAAGCAGAGTTCGTGATCCTGTTTGGGTCTTATGCCAGGGGCAGTTACAGGGAGAAAAGAGGGCAAGAGAGTGGGAAAAAAAGCGATTATGATATCCTGGTAATAACGGAGGGATACGATACCAAAAAACAACTGGGTATAGATTTAAGCGGGGCATTTTCAGATTTATCTGTTCCGGTACAAATGCTGTTAGAAACCATCGGTTTTGTAAACAGCAACCTGGAAGAAAAGCAGTACTTTTTTACCGACATCAAAAGGGAAGGCAAAATATTGTACGACACGGGAAAACATCAGCTATCTGAATCCCTAAAGCTAACCCCTGAACGACGCAGGGAAATTGCTGAAAAAGATTTTAAAACCTGGTTTGGGGAAGCAAATGATTGTTGGAAAGATTATCAAATGTGTGAAGAAAACAAAATGTATAAAAGATCATCCTTTCATCTTCAGCAAACGGTGGAAATGTGCTACACCGCCATAGAGATGGTCTATTCCCATTATAACCCCCATGAGCATAACTTGGAAGTATTGCGCCACCGTGCCATGGATTTCGATAAGCGGGCAAAGATTGCCTTCCCCGGTGATACGGATCAGCAAAAGGAACTTTTCAACTACCTCAACTTTGCCTATATCGGAGGGCGCTACCGCAGCGAAGAGGAATTCCCGGTAACAGGTGAACAATTAAAATACTGGTCACAAGAAGCACAAAAGCTCCTAAATATCACGGAAACTATTTGCAACCAGCGAATTGAAAGCCTGAAAGAGATTGAACGGGAATGGGGAGGGTGATCGTTGCTCGCTTTACTAAACCTCAAAGGTTTGGTATAGCTTTTTCCAAGTTCACAAACTCCGTCAAAATTTGCCTGCCTAGGTTTACCAAACTTTTAAAGTTTAGTAAACCAATCACAACTCTACCTGTTTAATATAACTGACAAACAATTTCACTTTTCCGGCATCTTCCTTATTGAATAAAAACGGCATCACATCCCTGGCCATTTCATCCATGGATATTTTGTCGCAAGCATCCAATATTACATCTTTTAACTGGTCTTTATTTGTAATACTCAATTTCAAATCCAAGTACTTGTAATTGGGTTTTACCCCTTTACCCAGGATGAATACCACATCAAAAAAATCCCTTCCCATACTTCTTTTCCGGTTGATAATAGCATAGAACTTTTGTGCCAATAAAATATCCAGGCGAGTGGTGAAAATACTGGTGAACACTTCAAATTTGTTCAAAATATACGGTTCTGGCTTAAAGTCGAAATTTTGAGGTTCTGTATCCAGTTGGATCAGTATTTTCTCCTCTCTATGACCTGTAAGTCCTTCATCATACAACAATCGTGGAAACCTGATGTAACAATGGAAAGCCCCCTTGATCACACTCTTGATCTCTACTTCATATCCTTCCCTGTTTAACCTGGTTTCAACAAGTTTGGCCACTTGTTGGAATTCTTCTTCCGAGAGATCGAAATTATCAAAGTCCAGATCTTCGGAAAACCTGGTCTGGTTATGCACGATCCTAAGGCAAGTTCCTCCCAAAAAACACAGTTTGTCTGCAAAAGGACTGTTAAATACTATCTCCAAAATTTTATACTGGAGATACTCGCGGAGGATGAATCGCTTGAATGTCTTCAGATGATCAGGGTAATAGCTTTCAATGTCATTTAAATTAAGCATCTATATAGTTCAATAAATTTTTGGTTCTTATTCCCAAGATTTTAGAATTGAACAACCCCAAATATTTGTTAAAAGTTTTTAAATCAATTCCTCGCAAAACTTCTTTATTCCATCTCAGTCCATCAAAATCCAACACTGAAGTCAGCTTATGGTTCAAATATATATAATCCAAAACAGCTTTTTCAAGGTCGGCAATTTTATACACCTGGTTTTGATATGTAACCAATTTATAGCCAAAAAAAAGCGAAGGCTTTAAATGCCTGTAAGTGAAATATCCTAATGGTGTATCAAAAGAATTTGTTTTGAGCGTGGTAGCAGAAATTGTGGTATTAACCCCTTCGGGAATTAAATTGTAATATGACAATGCAGATTCAAAAGAAATATACGATGGAGAATAAATTTTATTAGCAGTGAAAAACAATAATTCTTCATTTCGCTCAATTTTATTAAAGCAATAAAACTTATTTCGTACTCTCTTTATATATCCCTTTTCCTGCCATCTCACCAATGCTTTTCTGTCAAATGATGGAAATACTTTTAATATATCATCGTAAGAAAAAATGATGTGACTGGACAATTGATCTTGAAAGGATTGAAGCATACGTTTCTATTAATTACCAAATATAGTAATTTTTAGAAACATATATAATAGATTGCTGTCATTTTCCCCTGATGACCTAATGACTTTAATGACAGTTTCTCTTACCTCCTATTTGTCATGGATTGTTATTAATTGCCATTTGGTAGTCATTTCCTCAACAATCCAATGACTTTAATGACGGTATTCTCTACCTGCAGACGAGTATCCGAAAAAAAAACGGGGAATTGAGTAAACCCTTTCACGGATTGTCGATACGGAGCTTTTTTAGCCTTACAATTGTTTCAAAAAATCAAATGAAAAAGCTGCTTCTTACTTTATCAATATTTGCCATAACCACAAGCACTTCGCAAGCTCAGCTTGATGGTGAGTTTTATTCTATAGACCGTTCCCACTCTTTACTTCAATTTAAGGTAGAGCATATTGGATTTAGTTCCGTTACAGGAAACTTTAACGACTATTCCGGCATGATCTATTTTAATCCAAAGAATTTATTGGAAACAAGTGCCACCTTGATCATTGAAGCGCAAACCATTGACACGAGATCAGCAAGGGATGGTAATCTTACAAAACACTTCTTTGAAACAGAAAAATATCCAAAACTGACATTCTATTCTACTGCCACTCTAAAGAAGAACAAACAATATTTTCTTGTAGGGAATTTGACCATTAGAGATGTAACAAGGCAGGTTGAAATTCCTTTTAAACTCAAATCAGGGCCAATCAAAGACCAGTTTAAACATATCCGAATTGCTTTTACCGGGAGTCTGACAATCGATCGCATGGATTATGGTATTTACTATCGTAACGTAGAGTTTTGGGATAATATAGTTGCAAAGGAAGTATATATTGACATTGAAACAAGTGCCCGAATTTACAATTCTGTTGAGACAGTATTTCCCTTTAATGAGAACTCTATAGGAAGGCTGTGCTTTGAAGCTTATCAGGTAGGGGGAATTGAAGCTGCTCGCAAGAAATCCCAGGAAGTTTTGGCGGATCCTGAAAATTATTTTATCACTATGATACAAATGAGACGAGGGGCAACACACCTTGCCCAAAGCGGTAATCGAAAGGGAGCCTTGGAATTGCTGGATCTAGGAATTTCAATATTTAAAGATGAGATGGAGCCTGGAGACTTGGCAAAGTTTTCCTCCCATAAAGCGAGACATTTATCACTCATGGGTGAATATATCAATAGCAAACGATTTGCTGAGGAAGCACTTCTAGACGATCCTCATAACACTCTTGCACTTGAGGTGCTAAAACAAGTTGAAGATAAATAATAGGGGCTATTATTTGAGTATCTGCTGCGAGGAATTGGGACAATATTAAATTAGCTTTTGAGCCATTCCTTGATTTGCAGAAGGAATCTGATCCAAGTCTTTCCCAGAAAAGAAGAAGCGTCACAAAGATTTGGCAATAATTATATCAAATACTACTGACACTGGAACTATAAAAGGAATT
>CBDVAV010000447.1:0-4541 GCA_965372055.1 uncultured bacterium
CAAGTGTGCCTATTCCCAATCATGCTTATGTAAATAATGGTGACATGACTTTTACAAATTTGTCAGGAAACCTTGGATTAGGTGCCGTGAGTTTTTCAAATGGAGCTGCCTATGGAGACCTTGACAATGATGGGGATCTTGATCTTGTCACCAATAATACAAATATGCCATTTTTCCTTTTTGAAAATCAGACAGAGAAGTTCTATCCTGAAAACCATTACTTGAGATTCATCCTGGAAGGAGAAAATGGGAATACAAATGCACTGGGAACACGGATTTCGGTATTTGTTGAAGGCAAGATTTATGTTCTTGAGCATTTGCCAACGAGAGGTTTTCAATCCACCATTGACCATCGGCCTTTGATGGGGATTGGCAACAATAACAGGGTGGACAGCATTGAAGTAAGATGGCCTTCTGGTAAAATAACAAAACTATTCAATGTTGTAGCAGATCAGGAACTGATCTTAAGAGAGTCCGATGGATTGGTATTTACTTCAATAGATGATACTCCCACAAAGGCATTTTATGTAGAAATGGATTTAACGGCTTTCCCAGCAAAGCATACAGAAAACCAATTCAATGATTTCAGCCGTGACAAACTAATATTCCAGATGCTTTCATCCCAGGGGCCTTGTTTGTGCCAAGGAGATATAAATAACGATGGTTTGGATGACCTATTTGTCGGTGGAGCGAAAGGATTCCGCGGGGAGGTCTATGGTCAGAACAAACAAGGCGGATTTGGAAAAGTTGAGGTGAAGGTTTTTGACAGAACCAAAATTTCCGAAGATGTTGACTGTGCCTTGTTTGATGCCAACGGCGATGGAAACCTGGATCTCTATGTTGCCAGTGGTGGAAACGAGTTCAATCCATCTGTACCCGAGATGAACGACCGATTATATTTCGGTCAAGGGAATTTCGAATTCACATTGGTACGGCAAACCCTTCCAGCGAATAAATTTGAAAGCTCATCGGTAGTCGAACCAGCCGATTTCGACGGAGATGGGGATATCGATCTATTTGTTGGGATTCGATTGAAACCATTTTTTTATGGTGAACCCAATAATGGATATATCTTGGAAAATGATGGATCCGGTGTCTTCACAAATATTGCTATGGATATTGCCCCCAAGATGGAGAAAATAGGCATGATCACTGATGCAAAATGGACAGATTTGGATAACGATAATGATCTGGATTTAGTAGTGGTCGGTGAATGGATGCCCATTTCTATTTTTATTAACAAGAATGGAAAATTTGAATATATTGATGGCCTAATTCCAAATTCCAATGGTTGGTGGAATACAATCGAAACAGCGGATTTGAATGGAGATGGATTTATTGACATAATAGCCGGTAATCATGGATTGAATAGCCGGTTTCAGGCTTCCGTAGAAAGACCTTTGCATATGTATGTAAATGATTTTGATAGAAATGGAATCACTGAGCAAATTATATGTCAATATGAAGACGACAAGCTCTTTCCTTTGCCGCTAAAGCACGACTTTACCAGCCAAATTCCTTATATCCAGAAAAAATTTCCGCGCTATGAGGACTATATGGATCAACAAATTGCCGACGTTTTCACACCACGTGAACTTGAGGATGCAACTTTATTAAAAGCCTATGATCTGTCTACCTCGGTTTATATAAGTAATGGAAATCTTACCTATTCGAAAATTGATTTGCCAATGCAGGTTCAATTTTCCAGTACTTATGCCATTTCAATTGACGACTATAACGGCGATGAGTTCCCTGATATTCTTTTTGGTGGCAATATGTATCAATCAAAACCTGAAATGGGCAGGTATGACGCCAGCTACGGATCCTTGTTATTAGGCGATGGAAAGGGTGGCTTCAGACTGATGCCAGTTGTCGAATCAGGATTAAAAATTGATGGATCAGTGAGAAAAATTCGCAAAATATCAACACCCCATGGGGATAGGGTCGTGGTAGCCAATAACAATGATTATGTTCAGATATTTCGCAGAAATCTTGAGTAACCAGGAAACTCATGAACCAGCCTTTTTGCAAATATCTTTCTCTACTTTTTCTCGGCATTTTTAGCCTGTCATGCCAACCATCTGAGGATGAGCAGCTTTTCAAAGACTTAACTGCCAAAGAAACAGGGTTGGATTTCACAAATAAGCTGGGCAATTCTGAGGAATTTAATATGATAGATTACTTGTACTATTATGATGGTGGAGGTGTGGCCGTTGGAGATATCAACAATGATGGTTTGAGTGATATTTACCTGATCTCGAATGAAGGCGACAACGCATTATTTCTGAACCTTGGGGGATTGAAATTTCAGGATATTTCTGCATCTGCCGGGGTCAAGTCTCCGGGACTATGGAAAAACGGGGTGTCAATGGCAGATGTTAATGGAGACGGATTGCTTGATATATATCTCTGTCGGTTAGGAGATTATAAAGGGGTGACTGGCAGGAACGAATTATATATTAATCAAGGTGATATGACTTTTAGTGAAGAGGCGGAAAAATACAATCTTGACTTTGTTGGTTTCTCCACCCAAGCTGCTTTTTTTGATATGGACAATGATGGAGACCTTGATGCCTATCTTCTCAATCATTCGGTTCACTCACCACGTTCCTTTGGCGATGCCAGCTTGAGGATGGATATTGATTCTCTTTCTGGAGACAGATTATATAGAAACGATGGCAATTATTTTACCGATATCTCAGCATTGTCCGGCATTTATCGGTCACAAATAGGTTATGGATTAGGGATTGGTCTAAGCGATATAAATAGAGACGGCTTCACCGATATTTATATCTCTAATGACTTTATGGAGAATGACTATCTGTACCTTAATAATAAAGATGGTACTTTCAGTAACGCCTTCCCTGAAATGGCCGATCATACCAGCTTATCGTCGATGGGGAGTGATCTGGCCGACTTCAATAACGATGGCTATGTTGACATCATTACCCTTGATATGTTGCCAGAGGATGATGTGGTTAGAAAGAGCACCATAGGTGATGATCCAATTGAAATATTCCGAATGAAGCTTGCATACGGATATATGGCCCAGTACAGTCGCAATACCCTTCAACTCAATCGTGGGAATGGGACATTCTCCGATATTGCCATGATGGCCGGAGTACATGCCACGGACTGGAGCTGGTCGCCCTTGTTTGCCGATTTTGACAATGACGGTTGGAAAGACCTTTTTATTTCCAATGGCATTCCAGGCCGACCAAATGATATGGACTACCTGAAGTTCATTGAAAGTGAGGGCATAAAAAACAATCCTGATATACTTGACTCGGATTTGTTTCTAAAAATGCCTTCTGGGAAAGTTTCAAACTATTTTTACCGGAATAGTAAAGATTTGACCTTTCAGGATTTATCAACGGAATGGGGTGTTGCCTCTGATCAAATTACTAATGGCATTGCCTACAGTGACCTAGACAATGACGGTGACCTCGACCTGGTATTAAATAACCTGAACAGCCCAGTCGTGATAAAAGAAAACAAAAGCGAGCAAGGCACTTCCAACCATTTCCTGATACTGGAGTTGGAGGGGGCCGGGGGCAATAAAAAAGCTATTGGAGCAAAGGTTGAGGTATTTTGTCAGGAAGGATATCAGTTTTTTGAACTGTTCCCCGTACGTGGCTTTAAGTCTTCTGTTGATCCGAGGATACATATTGGGCTTGGAAAAGCAGAATCGATTGATTCGATACGTATAATTTGGCCCAGTGGAGGTGATACCGTCCTCTTTGATGTTGTGGCAGATAGGTTTATAAAGTTGGCTGAGGGGAGAATGCTTGAAGTCAGCAAGAACAAAAACTCAGGAAATGCTCTTTTTACCTCGATTTCAAATGAGGAACTGGGTGTGGATTACATTCATCAGGAAAATACATTCATAGAGTTTAACCGGGAACATTTAATTCCGCATATGAACTCAACAGAAGGCCCTGCCTTGGCTGTGGCAGATATAAATGGTGATGGTTGGGATGATTTCTTTATTGGTGGTGCAAAGCATCAGGAGGGCAGTATTTATTTGCAAAATGAAGGAGGTTTTAGACAATCTGTACAACCAGCCTTGATTCAGGATAAATTACAGGAGGATGTGGATGCAGCTTTCTTTGATTTTGACAATGACGGCGATAAAGACCTGGTAGTGGTTAGCGGAGGCAATGAGTTTCTGGGGGATTCACCCAATCGGCAACCTCGGTTGTACTTAAATGATGGTGCTGGGTCATTCTCAAAGCTCCCCGAAGTATTTGAAGGAGTTTATCAAACTGGTTCCTGTATCGCAATCCACGATTTTGACAATGATGGTTGGGATGATCTTTTTTTGGGCAGCTTGGCAGTACCCTGGAATTATGGCATTTCACCTCAAAGTTATTTATTAAAAAATAGTGCAGGTAAATCCTTTATTGATGTATCCAAAAACCTCCCTAAAAATGGCATCTTGGGAATGATAAATGATGCGGCATGGATTGACCTAAATGGGAACGGGAAAAAAGATTTGGTTGTAGTTGGGGAATGGATGGACATATTGATTTTGTCCATAA
>CBDVAV010000448.1:0-4536 GCA_965372055.1 uncultured bacterium
CACTGCGGGTAGCTCTACAATCTCTGTGGATGTTGATTTTAACGGATCATCGGCTCAAGCCATCAATACGGTTAACCAGCAATTCAATAGTGCGGTAACCTTTTCAGGTGTAGGAACAAAAACTCTCAGTAATACGCTGGATGTTAATGGTAACCTGACCATTTCTGCTGGCACATTGTCTACAGGAAGTAATTCAATTAATGTCACTGGTAACTGGTCTCAATCAGCTGGAACCTTTACGTCAGGAACGGGTACTGTAATTTTGGATGGCGCAGCTCAGAATATTACAACTACTTCGGCTTTTAATAACCTTCAACTTTCCGGATCAGGTACCAAATCCATGCAAAATGCCCTGGATGTAGATGGAAGTTTAACCATTAGTGCAGGTATCCTTTCAACAGGAGGTTTTGATATAAACCTGGCTGGAAGTTTTACTAACAATAGCGCTTTTACTGCCAGTTCGGGAAAAGTTATATTTGACGGATCTGGCACACAGGAGATTTTGGGCAGTGCAACTACCTCCTTTAATGATGTGGATATTGCTACTTCATCTTCCACCGAAGTAGAATCCAATACCGAATTATCAGGCACCCTTACTTTAATTGGAAGCGCATCATTCGATGCTGATGGTAGTAGCAACAATAGGACATTTACTTTGAATTCCAATGCTTCAGGAACTTCAAGAGTAGCAGCCATACCCGGGACTGCTACATTTTCAGGCAATGTAACTTATCAGCGTTATATAAATGGAGCACAAAAGTGGCATAACATAGGCATGCCCGTATCTGGAACTACCACTAATATAACAAATAGTGGATATCCTACTCCAGGAACAGATCTTGGCAGATATGATGAGACAGCCGCTGGAGATTTGGATCAAGGTTGGGAAACTGCAGATTTTCCCTTTGCAAATATTGATGATACTAGAGGGTACTCATTCTGGACACGTACAGCTAATACACCTGGTACTTTGAGTTTTACCGGAACATTAAATACAGGCAATATGAGTTTGCCTATTACCTATACTAGCAATGATGTGGTAGCTAATGATGGTTGGAATTTAGTAAATAATCCATATGCCTCCCAAATCGAATGGTCAAGCGGTAGTTGGACTAAAACAAATATTGATGCAAGTATTTATGTATGGAATGGCACTGGCTATAATACCCTAGCAGGTTCCGGAACTATTGCCTCAGGGCAGTCTTTTTGGGTACATGCCAATGCTGCATCACCTGTATTATCTGCAACACAAAGTGTAAAAACCAATGGGGTTGCTACTTTTTTTAGGATAGCAGGTGCTGTGGATAACCTGTCTATTATTTTGAGTGATGGAGTAAATTCTGATTTAACCAGGATAAGATTCAGGGACGATGCTACTGAAGAGTTTGATACCCAATACGATGGTTATAAATTACAAAATGCAATTTATAACTTATCATCAATCACTCAATCTGGCATGGATTTATCCATTAATACCCTACCCATGATATCATGTAACAGATCAGTGAAGTTAAATATAACTAATATTAATGAAGGAAGTTATCAACTAACTTTCGAAGACCTATCTTCATTCACAACCGCTTTTGACATTTCATTAAAAGACAATTTCTTAGGCACTTCCACCATTGTTGAAGAAGGATTGAATTATGATTTTGCAGTAACAACTGATGCTGCGAGTTATGGAAATGATAGGTTTGAAGTAATAATCTTCAATGACCAACCCATTGCTACTAATTTGACGTTGAATTCACCGGACATGTGTTTTGGGGAATCTGCTAACTTGAATATTTTAGCGGCTGAAAACTCGATAGTATATGAAGTTAGGGATCAACAAGGAATTACAGTCGGTTCAGGTATCGGATTTGGAAGTGATTTAACAATTGAGATTCCACAGGATATTATATCATTGGGAGTAAATACATTTGATGTCTTTGCAATAAATGGTACTTGTGGTGAAACTTTACTAGACAGTAAAGCGACATTTGAAGCTTTTAATAAATCATCGGTACCCAATGTAATTACCACATTAGCAATTACTTCCAGTAATATTTGTACAGGGGAAAGTGCTCTGGCCGTTATTACAGGCTCAGAACAAGGAATAACCTATGAAATTAGGGATCAGGATAACAATTTAGTGGTATCAGCTATTGGGATCAACGGTGATATTTCAATTGATGTGCCATCAACAGCTATTGTACAAGGGATTAATGATTTTACTGTTTACGCCACCATTGGAACCTGCTTCGAATCATTGATGGATAATCGGGTGTCTTTTGAGGCAAATGAGAAATTACCAATACCCAATGTTAATTCAACTTTAGGTATCTCTGCCAATAATATTTGTGCTGGAGAAAATGCCATGGCAATAATTTCGGGCTCAGAACTAGGAATTACCTATGAAATCAGGGATTTGGATAATAATATGATCGTATCTGGAGATGGAATCGGAGGAGATATTTCGATGGAGATTCCATCTGCATCAATTGTGAGCGGTATCAATGAGTTTACTGTTTTTACCACTTCGGGAACTTGTTTTGAATCCGTGATGGATAATTTGGTAAGTTTTGAAAGCAAAGACCTAATTACCATAGATGGTGTGGAGAATGGAAAATCTTGTGGAGCAGGATCATTATTACTGACTGCCATTAGTACTGCCATAGAAGGTAATTATAGGTGGTATGATTCACAGAATGCTGTAAATGCCATAATTGATGCAACCGGATCTACCTTTGAAACCCCGATATTGGATTCCGATAAAATATATTACGTTTCAGTAGTAAACGATCTGGGATGTGAAAGCAACAAATCCAAAGTATTGGCCGAGATTGTTAATCTTGATATACCAATAATCACGGAAGTGGAAACGGGGATTTTGTTATCTTCCATTAATACAAATGTGCAATGGTATAAAAATGGTATATTAATTGATGGAGCCACAGAGTCAGTCCTTATTGCCAGTGAATCAGGAGACTACACTGTTAAGCATATCTTAAATGGTTGTGAAACTCAATCAGAGATATTCCCTATGCTCATTACAGGAATTGATGAAATGGAGGAGTTGGGAATTGCAATTTACCCCAATCCAACCAAGAATGATTTACAGATCAAATTGGGGAATTGGAGTAAAGGAGCCATGCTCAAGATTACCGATCTTCAAGGCAAAGTATATGTAGAATTTGAAATTTCAGGAGAAATCCCTAACATAGATTTGAATAAACTAAAGAAAGGATTGTATATTGTGACCCTTATTAGAGAGGATGATAAAAAAGTCCAAAGGAGAATTCTTAAGCTTTAAACTTAGTGGCTAGAAAGTGAAACTGATTACAACTGTATTATTGCTTATGATCGAAATTGCTTCATATGCACAGCCTGGTGGCGGTGGGCCTGGAGGTGGCGGTGATCCCGATGTGCCAATATCCGGTATAGGATTGTTGATTGCCGCTGGGGCATTTTTGGGGATAAGAAAACTTATAGACATAAAGAAGGGTCAATAGAAATCTCCTAACTTACCTGAATGCTTAAATTTAGAGCTATCAAAATATTGCCCAGGTGGCTAATAATCATAATAGATATAGCCATTATTTCAGTGTCTGTGGTGCTGGCTTATCTATTAAGGTTCAATTTCGATCTTGCTGTCATTGGTTCGCGTAATTTCTATCTTGAAGTTGGGCTGTATATGTCTTTCAGCCTTTTTTCAATTCTATTGTTTAAAAGTTACTCCGGTATTATCAGGTATACAGGTTTCCAGGATGGATTGCGGGTTGTATATACCTTGCTTTTTGTTACTATTTTATCATTCTCTTTCAATTTAGTGTTTTCATACCTGGTAGGATATAGATTCATACCCTCCTCGGTAATAGTAATTAGCTTTTTTGTATCCAGTTTCTTTCTGATCCTCTATAGAATAATCATAAAAACAATATTTGCATTCTATTCAAATATGGTGAAGAAGCAGGAAAACGTAGTCATCTATGGGGCCGGTCAACTTGGTCGCATGACTAGGCAAATTATTGAGAATGACTTTGCCACTGATCTAAAAGTAGTAGGTTTTGTCGAAGACGATAAATCAAAACAAGGAAAGGTGATTGATGGCATAAAAATATTCGGTTCAGAAGATATAGGGCAAGTGGGTGAATTGGCCAAAGAAATAATCATTGCCATCAAGAGAATCTCAAAGGAGAAAAAGACTCAGATTGTTGATTTGTGCTTGGAGCACGGATTGAAAGTGAGGCAGGTTCCAGCCATCGAACACTGGGTAAAGGGGGAGTTGAGTGTTAAACAGATTAGGGAGGTTAAAATTGAAGATCTTTTGGGAAGGGAGAGTATAAGGCTAAATAACCTTAAGGTGGGCCATGATCTTGATAATAAATGTATTTTGATTACCGGGGCAGCTGGATCAATTGGGGCAGAGTTGGTGAGACAAGTAGTAAATTATAACCCTTCATACCTGATTCTGTTTGACCAAAACGAATCTGGTTTATTTGAAATTGAAACGGAAATAAAATATAAGCATCCTGACGCTAACCTTGTTACCAT
>CBDVAV010000449.1:0-4533 GCA_965372055.1 uncultured bacterium
TCATGGTTATTTTGAGTTTTTGAGTTTTGTGATTTGGATCAATTATTTCTTTTTCCTTAAGAACACGTCATCGTTAATGGAAGCTAAGTAGAGTTTTACTCCGCCTCCATTGGCTTTGCCATTATAATTATGACTGCTCCATGAGTTCCAACGGCTTGAAGAATATCCATCCTTCTCCAAATCAAAATCTGTATAGATGTCACCATTGGTCGATTTTAAATTTAGATCGACTTTTGTATCAGCAGGTAGCGTTATATCAACAAATCCATTAGTTGATTTAATTGTGGATTGCTTTTGCTGATTTAGTTGATTAAGCACTGCCAGAATATCACCATTGGTGGTTTCTGCGATAATTGACCCGGAAACGTTACGGAATTCGATATCAGAACCTTTGGCATATATTTCCACATCACCTTCAATGTTCATCACTTTAAAACCGTCTCCATTCCAGGTAGTTTCTTCGATAATAATGTTCATCTTACGAGGAACTTTGATGATATAATCCCCATCCCGTTTGCTGACCTTTTCAATTTTCAAAACCCCGTTACTCTCAATTACTGAAAGCCCGATACCTGTATTATCCTCTCCGGTATAATAAAGTGGTTTTAGTCCTTTGGCCCTATCGGGGGTTTCATCAATGTCCAAACCATGGATTTGTACTTCCGTTCCATCGTAGCCTTCAATATCTACTTGAGAATTGCTAATGCTGATTTCAAGTTTATTGCCGGAGAAGGCTTTTTTGTAATCCTGGGCTATGACCATTGCAGATACAGCCAGGGTAATTGATAATGCTGAAATAATTTTTTTCATGATAATATATTTACGTTAATTTTTTGTTCTTAAATAAAGGTTACCGTGTTGGGTTTCCAGGGTAATTTTCTTGTCACCCCCATTTAAACTGGCCACAATACGACTCCAATTATAGGGTTTGGATTTCCTATTGCCCTTGTCAAAATCAAGATCAAGGTTGGTATAAACATCGCCATGCTTGGTATTTAATTCAAACTTATACTTGGCTCCAGTTGGAACCGAGAGATCTACACCACGATGCTTTGAATTTGCAGTAAGCGTGGCAGGCAGGTCAAGGATCTCTATCATACCATGTTTAGAGTAGATGTCCAATTCTATATGCCGGGGTATTTTGATTTCCAGGGTCACATCAATATCAATTCCGTTGGATACCCAAGAAATATTATCCCTGCCATGTTCTTCGTAGAATTTTTGTAGTGCGGGGCTGTTCCAATCGGCACCTTCAAATAGGTACTTTTGACCATCTTTGTTGATGACAATATTCCTGGGAAGCTTGTCCTTGTCCCTGATAAGTGATTCTATATTCAGGTTTTGATCACTTTCCTGAACTTTAATCTCGAAAGCATCATTGTTCTTGCCCAAATTAATAGAAACCTGACCGGTGAAGAGAATCTCGTTTTTATCCCAAGTGGATACTTTAATCAATTCAGGATATTGAAATTCCATGTATACTTTCTGGTTTTGACTGACAGGGATAGATTTGGAAAAGTTATTTTGGGCAACTATGGCTGTCTCAAATAATAAGGTTATGATAAGAGTAAATAAGACCTTTTTCATGGTAGTAAATTGAGTTTTATTAAAGCTGCTCCGGGAGTGTTGTGTTATTGGATACTGCTGCGGCGATACCTAATCACCCCGGAACAGCTGTTAATTTATTTCTTTCTCAGGTATATATTATTATGGGTTGAGTTCAATTCCAGGGATACCCCCCCGCCATTGAGTTTGCCTCGTATCTTTGTTGAACTCAGCTTCCTTAAATCGGAGTCTGAACGATCAAATTCTATCTCCATATCAGTGAATATCTCTCCCCATCGGGAACTCATCCTTAGTTCAGCTTTGGAGCTTGAAGGAAGGGTAACATCTACCAAGCCATGTACTGAGTTAATACTGGTTGGTGAAGATTGGTTTAGCGATGTAAAAATTACTTCAATCTTGCCATGCACAGTATTTACAGTAAGCGGCCCTGTAATGTTTTCCAGGTATACACTGTTGTGATTGGTTGATAATTCCAATTCGCTTTCTACATTTCGCACCTGCAGTTTACTTCCAAACGGCGTATTATGACTGTAGGAAATCGCGACGTTTTTAGGAACTTTTATTACATACCGGGAACTTGAGTTTTTGGAGATCTGGTCAATTGTTATATTGTCTCCACTTTCAACTACCGATAAACCTATTCCCGAGTTATCTTCCAAACCCCAACTTCCGATGGCCCGCAATCCTTCAGCTCTTTCAGAAGTTTTCCTGGAACGATTAGTAGTGCTGAATATAATTTCAGAGCCGGTAGTCCCTTCGATCTCGATTTTGTTGACTCCATTGATAACCAGTTTTTTGCTGCCACTTACCGAGACTTTGTACTCCTGTGCCGAGGCCAGGTAGGTAAAAGCCATTAAGGCAGCGACTACGAATAATTTTAATCCGCCAAAGGCGGACGAGAATCCAGTACCGGGCCCATTAGTGCCAATGATTTTGTTTTGATTGGTATCCCGTTGTTTGCAGCGGGTCAATTCACTTTTAAATTTTTTCATTACTTTAAGATTTTAATGTTTTTAATTAGTCCTTTTATTTTGTTTGTTCTGCCTCTGGCTAATTTGTGCCTTAGTGCAGGTTATTTTTTATTTCTATAATAGTTTAAACAATCCCATATGGGCTTCATCTTTAACAGTTTCAAGTGTGGTGGCATCATCGACCAATCTTTGTAATGGGCCAACCGCATTTTTATCCCCAAGTTCTACCATAATATTGATCAATGTGATTTGTACCACCGGTTCTTTCTCATTTTCTAATGCATTGATCAAGGCATTCCTTACTGACACGTTTTCAGAAAATTGATTTAATGCATTTGCTGATGCCAACCTAACATTGGCATTCTGATCTGTATTTAAAGTTTTGATCAATACCGCCAGCACTTCATCATCGGCATGCTGTATTCCATAACTGGCATTCACGCCTTTCATTCGCTGGCTTGCCGATTCTTCCTGAAGGGAGGCCATCATCATCTCTTTCATTTGTTGCATCTCTTCTCTTATTTGAGCCAATTCACCATCAGAACCGTTTCGATCCTGAATACCTATAAAATAGCCTCCCACTACTAATATGGCAGCAGCGGCTGCAACCTTTAAAAAATTGTTTACAGTCCAGAAATTTTGCATGGGTACGACCTTGGCTTCGGGCCTGCCTTCTTCATTTTGAATCCTGGCTTTCTTCTCTTCGGCTATCATTTGCAAGAAATCTTCTTTCATGCCTAGGTTTGGCTGTAATTCACTGGAATTGGCCATCAACCCGGAGATCATCTTCATATCTTCGAACTCCTTTTTGGCCTTTTCGTTCTTTTCGATAAGATGTGCAACATATTCCTTTAGCTCTCCAGTGAGATTACCGTCGATATAATCAAGAATAAGCTCCCTCATTTTATCATCATCTTTTGGTTCAAATTGCTTTTCCATAGCTAAATTTTTTCCAGTTCAAAATAAGTGTCCCTCAGTTTTTTTATGGCCCTGTGGACCTTGACCTTTACATTTGCTACCGTAGTATCAGTAATTTTTGCGATCTCATCATATTTTAATTCCTGAAACCTGCTCATTACCAATATCTCCCTCTGGTCTTCCGATAACATTGCCAGTGACCGATGAAGCATCTTCTCTTTTTCAGCTTGCTCCATGTTCTCCAATTGAGAACTTGTCTCTTCTCCAATGCTTTCTAAATCTGTAAAGTCAGAAAATTTAGCAGTGTTTTTTCTATAATGATCGATGTAAACATTACGGGCAATCTGAAAGATCCACGATATAAATTTGTTTCCTTCTTTATAGGAATTCCGGTATCGGATCATTCTGAGAAAAACATTCTGGGTCAAGTCGTTGCTGGCTTCACGGTCATAAGAGATCTTAACAAAATAATTGTACAACCTCTTGTGATACCTGTCAAAAAGCTCAGAAGCCTGATCCAGGTTTCCGTTCTTAACCGCTTCCATAATTAACTCATCTGTCATTTACACCGATGTATTTGCGCTTGTTTTTCTGGCTTTCGGGGTTGGATACCCAGTCCTCCAGAAAAGGTTACAATCAATTTGGGAAAAATTTCTGAAATAATTGCCAATACCATTAAAATGTGGTCAAAGACTTACTAGTTTAGCATTTTGTGATCCATTATGGAAAATAGAATTAAGAACAAGTTTGAGAGGTTGGAAGAATCAAGAAAGGCATTGATCAGATCAATTGAAAGTGTGGATGAAAATGTCCTGAATATTCCACCGAAACCAAATAAATGGTCTGTTAATCAGATCCTTTATCATCTTCAATTGTCAGAATATGCGTCATATAATTATGTAACAAAGAAAATTAAAGCTGATCATCTGACCAGGAACGGAATTAAGTCGAAAATGGCATCATTAATTTTAAAAATTGCCTTAATACTTCCCCTGAAATTCAAAGCGCCTAAGGTTGTAAGTACACCACCGGAAAATATAGATTTTAACGAATTGAGTAATACATGGGAAAAGAACCG
>CBDVAV010000450.1:0-4530 GCA_965372055.1 uncultured bacterium
TGGCCCTGGCCCCTGGCACATTGGTATTGGCCGCTTGCTTTACTGTTTTGTAATAAGTAAGGCTGGCTACATACAGTTCACTGCCCGATAGCATAATGGAGTCGGTAAGGTTATCTACAATTTGTTCCAAGGGCCTTATGTATGAAGTCAGTAGATCAACTGCATCGTAATCTGCGCGCATTTCAGGCACGTCCAAATACTTTGGGGCAAAATCGGGATTTGACTCGGCATAACCCATGGCTTTTTCTGCAAAAGGAAGGTTGCCATCGGCCATTTTGGGCAAATGACTGCGTTCTTCGGCTTTAAGTGCTTTAAGGTGAGGCTTAAGCAATTTATTCAGTGTTTTTATGGCTTGTTTTATAGCCACGTCGTCATTATTGTTAATATCCAGGGATATCCTGTTTTCGAAACTCATGGTGCTTTAAATTTTAATTTGTAAAATATTTATTATGCGACAAAAATAGGCTGGGAAGGTGTGTGTTTGCAGCAATCATTTCCCTATTGGCGGTACTTATGTAACAAGATCAATTAGTAATGAGTATTGAGTATTGAACAATGAGTAGTGAGTATTTGGTCCAGGTAGTCCCAAGGCACACTCTCCCTTTGGCCTAGGTGGAAGACTTGAGATAGCGGGGTTGACTATGTTGCTGCTACAGTTTTCTTGTTAGGTAAGTTTGGTAAACGGGTAATATATTGTATATATTTAAAGTAATATAATCTCTAACGGAGGTAGGATATATGTTTAGCTAATAGACAAAAAAACATCAAACCACACACAAGGAGAACCCATGAAACACACGTTCAAACTCCTAATTGCCCTAACCATTCTTGCTGTTTCGAACCAGATTAATGCCCAAATAAAGAATGTACCATCAGTAGGTACTGCAATCGAGAGTGACTACGTTGCCATTCACATTCAGGATAAACCGACGATCTTGGAACACCACATACCGAACTTTTCCAGGTTCACTTTGGACAAAAGATGGCTGATAGAAGACAGAACAGCAGAGGGGGCAGCACGGAGGGGCCTAGATTTTGAATTCGGAAATCTGCTGATCAGTGTCCTTAAGGATGCAGCCATGTGGGGCCTTGAAGAGGCGGGCACCAGGATTTTGGGATATACCGGGTGGAAGTTGTGTAAGAGTGCATTTAGACCGGTCTTGGAAAAGCTACGAATTAGCTTTCCGGAGCTTTTTAACAATGATTTTCTAGATACTCAGCAGGCACGGATGGCGGCAAATCAAGCTATTGAGCTTGTAAACACAGATCCTTCGGTGAAAAGGCAAATATCTGAAGGCATTAATCAACTCACCGAAAATCAGAGAGACATGATGGTGATTATGCTGCAAGTACATGAGAATACAATTAAAAGCCTTCAAAACCAGGAGTTTCTTCTGCGCAAAATTGATGCGTTGACTGATATGGTGGATAGTCGTCTTTCTAATTTGGAATCAGTTAGTGTAACAAATAAGGAGCCAACACCTGAAGGGCCGGTTACCGACTGGTTTCAGCGAGCTATCGAGATTGATGATTTAGATTCAAAAATCCAATATTATACAAATGCCATTCGAAACAATCAGAACACAATCAACTCTTTTTTCTACCGAGGTCTTGCTTATCTTAACCTCAAGCAATTCAAGAAAGCTTATGATGACAATGATGTCGCCATTTCACTTTCACCAAATTTTGCCGAAGCTTTCACCAATCGCGCCGTATCCTCCTATTGGCTTGGTCAATATAACCAGGCCATTGCAGACTTTGAAACATCGATCCAACTCAATCCGCGAAGCCTGCATAATTATCGTGGTCTGGCAACAATTTACTCTTCTCAAAAAAATTATAAAGAGGCATATTTATATAAAAAATTAGAATTGCAAAACGCCAATGAAAAGCAAAGGTCTGCTACACTTTATGGCTCCTTATCATGGTATGCATTATTTAATCGTGAATTTAATGAGGTTATAGATTTTGCCCAGAATGGCATCGAAAAAGATCCAGAGGCCACCTGGATATACACGAATCTCGCCCATGGATATATGTTCACAGAACAACCTGTTAAGGCAGCAAAGATTTATAATAAATATTTAAATATTAAACTTTCCGATAAATTTTGGAATGAATTAATTCTTGATGATTTTTCAGAATTAAAGAAAAACGGTGTTTCCCATTCATTTATGGATGAAATATCGCGTGCTATGCATGCAAATCTTACTTGGCATCTTCTATTCGAACAAAGATTTAATGATGTCATCTCTCATGGAAGGGAAGCACTAAAATATAAATCTACAAGTTTAGCAGTTCGATTAAATCTTGCTCATGCATATCTTCTCTTAGATCAAACGGAGTTAGCTGACAGTATATATTTTGCACATTTAGGTGAAAAATTTAACAATAAGTTCTGGGAAGAAGCTATTCTTCAAGATTTTAGTGATCTGGAAAATGCTAATATTACTCATGCTGATTTCAAATCCTTACGCGTCGATATGAACGGCAACTTGTCATGGGTTCTGGTACTTGATAAGCGCTATAATGAAGCCATTGTGGCGGCCAATAAGGCGATAGCTCTTAATCCCAATAAGAAATGGTTATATACCAATCTTGCACATGGCTACCTGATGATCGGTCGTTATCAATCGGCAAAGGAGATTTATTTAAAATACAGGGGGCAGTACATCTTTAATAACACAAAATGGGAAGATGCAGTACTGGCTGATTTTAAGCTGATGGAACAGAAAGGCATTTATAGCACTCATTTTTATGATATTAGAATGGACTTACGATAATTGTATTCGATCTCACCTATTGAGTGTCATGAGGAGCAAATCTAAAAGTTAGTTGTTCAATCTATTTTCCTGTTCTCTACGTAACACCGCCCAGCTTCCCAAGGCTGTGTACCTCGAACCAATCAAAGTCAATACTCCTAATTGTGGAAATTCCACCCCCTAACTCCGCTAACAGGGGACAGTTCTTCGCTTAAGCTTTAGCAAAACCCAGGTTGTCCCAATGCTCGCTTACCCTTTGGCCTGGCTGGAAGACTTGAGACAGCGGGGGGGATTTTAGAAGCCTACTATATAGAAATATAGTAGGCTTCTTTATTGGGCTTTTAGTTCCCAATCAAAAAAATAATAAAGTCAAATTGAACTTTTTAGATTATAAAAGGGATTGTTATTACAACTTCCCCCGAGGAATTGGAGAAGGACTTAAACGCTAAAATTAATCTTCCCCCCGAAGCCCCCTTGTTTTTCAATAATTTTTCAAGATTAATAAGTTCAATGTCCTCGTAACTTGAAAATTCAATAATGCTGATGGTTTTTTTACCATTTGCTAATATAAACTCAACTGCAACATCTTGAACAGTGTTTTCGAAAAGTTTATCTTTGTCATTTATATTTATTTTAAATGACTCTAATTCGTTTAAAGTAATTCCATCATCCGGATTTATTTTTTCTTGATTTACGATAATGTCAATAAATTCAGTTTGACTGAATGAAATTATTGAAATCAATAACCCAAGAGTAGTAAGTAATGCATTTTTGTTAATTCTTTTCATTTTTTAAATAATTTATATTTTTTTTTAAAAACTTGAATAACAAAAATGGGCTATTAAATTGTGTCAGAATGTGAATTATATCCCTTATACTGGCACTATTGTATCCCCTATAAATTTTGCATCCCTGGTCTGTATCCCACGGACCAATCAAAGTGAAACAGACTGAGGATTATTGGTTTCGGTTTGTGAAGACACAAACCGAGGATACGTGGTCCCAAGTCTCGCTTACCCTTTGGCCTGGCTTGAATACTTGAAACAGCGGGGGGCTAATATGTAACCCGAAAATTGATCAGATTCTGGAAAAGCCCTATGTTTTTTTATCTTTTGTTAGTAGCTTTTTTTGTCATCTCCTTATTTCTGAAGCTCAATTAAATCGATTGCTTTTTTTAGTTCTTCCTGTAATTCGTCATATCCTATTACCCTTCCAATGCTTGTTAATTCGAGGAAGTGCATCCGTAAATTTTGATATAATGTCTCTTTTATTTGATTTTTCAACTGATTGACTTCTTTCGTCTGTTCCATATCATCCAGTTGCTTGTATAATTTCAGTATGTCAGTATTCATAACTTTTATTTTTTTCCCAAGTTAGAAATTGCTTTATCAATAGCATTCCAAATATCGGATTTTCTATCTAACAGCTCGTCAGGAATTATAAACCATACCGGATGTCCAGTTGAAGTAGGCATTCCCACAGACCAATCAAAGTGAAACAGATTGAGGATTATTGGTGAAATCAACAACTTATATTCACATTATTATTGGATAACGGTGCAGTTTTGGTGTAATTTTACATCAAAACAAATTTTATGGCAAGACAAAGTATTTCATTAACACAACCAAATGATGAGTGGTTAAAGAATCAAGTTGACAATAAAGAGTATTCCAGCAAAAGTGAACTTGTAAATGATTTAATAAGACAAGCAAGAAAGCAACAACGACAAATTGATTGGATAAGTTCTAAATTGGAAAGAGCTGAAAAC
>CBDVAV010000451.1:0-4520 GCA_965372055.1 uncultured bacterium
CTTGCAGTGATTCTCCTTTGTCTAGCATTAATCTGATGAAAACTTCTCTATTTCCTTAACTGGCCGGGTAGACACTTTAATATTGGGGAAAAACGGCTTATATAATTCCAAAATAGAATTTGAAACAAGCAAAAAGAAAGATACTTCAAAAATAGATGCCAATCTCAAATTTTATTCCTCGAATCAGTCACTCAATAACCTGGCAACTACAAATACATTCTATGTTAATACTGATTGGGTAGAAAACCGCCTTGATTTTGCAATTGGTATTGATCAAGACAATTTGGACAATTATGCGAGATTATTTGGCGACCTGAATTTCAAGGAATCAGGAATTGAAATAAAATTAAGAGCATCTCAATTAGTGGCACTTGGTGAAAATTGGGATTTTGATGAAAACAATAAACTCATCATCAAAAACAAAGAATTCCGCTTTTCGGATTTTAAACTTGTCAAGGAAAACCAAAACATTGCACTGACCGGAATAATTTCTCCAAATCCTGATAAAAAACTAAATATTCTGGTTAATAATTTTGGAGTTGAAAACATCAATCCTCTAATCAATAAAGAGTTCGCAGGTACTGCCAATGGTTTTATTGATTTTCAAAACCTCTACAATGTTCCTAAAATTGAAAGCGTTTTTGAAATCAAAGCATTTACAATTGACCGATTTTTAGTGGGAGACTTTTCTACCCTCAGTCAATGGAACAACCAGAGTAAACTGTTCAACCTGGAGTTTACTGTCGACAGGGACAATAAAAGAATTATTGACATAGAAGGATACCTGGCCCCAAAGAAAGAAAGCGAATCACTAAATATGAATGCTGTTTTTGATAAGGCCAGTCTCTCAATCATAGAACCCTTTGTCAACAAAATCTTTTCAGAAATCACGGGAACTGCCAGTGGGGCCTTTAAAATAAAAGGCACACCTGGATACCCGGTATTAACTGGTGATGGCGTGATAGAAGACGGATCGGTGAAGATAAATTATTTGAATACCAAATATCAACTTTCCGGTGATTTGTATTTTTCAAAAAATTCACTCGGGGTGAAAAATTTAACTGCCATTGATGAAAATAATGGTCTGGCAACATTCAATGGAGGTTTCAAACATTCTGGCTTCAAAAATTTCACTATTGACCTAAAAGGGCACTTGGACAACCTTCTTGTGCTGAACACCTCAAGGGGGGACAATGAGCTATATTATGGATCAGGAATTGCCACTGGCGAAATTTCTTTTACAGGTCCCGTAAAAAACATGGATATAAAAGCTAACGGCATAACTGAAAAAGGAACAAGAATCTTTATCCCCATCGGGGAAAAAGAAAGTATTGAACAAAGTGATTTTATCCAATTTGTAAACTTTAATGACACCACTGCAAACAACATCTCCGTGGAAAGAGTGAGTAAATCGGATATTAAGGGAATTAACCTAGAGCTTGACCTTGAAGTCACCAATGACGCCTATGGAGAAATTATTTTTGATATTAAAGCAGGAGATATAATTAGGGGCAGAGGAAGCGGTAAGATCAAACTTCAAATTGACACCCAAGGTGATTTCAACATGTTCGGTGATTATCAATTTGAAAGTGGAGGTTACAATTTCACGCTTTATAATATCATAAATAAAGAATTCGATATTTTACCCAAAAGCCAAATAACCTGGAACGGGGATCCATATGGAGGGTTACTTAATATCCAAGCCAGCTATACACAATTGGCATCAATGGCCCCATTATTTGAAAATCAATTGGACAGTGCTTTTCTAAATCATCCGGCAGTTGAAAGAAGATACCCTACCAAGGTATTATTGGATTTACAGGGCCCCCTCCTATCCCCTACCATTAATTTTGATATTGAAATCGAGGAATACCCTCCTAATATTCTTGTCAACGGGCAAACTGTTAGTTTTGAGACAACAGTATCAAGTATAAAAAACAGGATCAAATCAGATGAGCAAGAGCTAAAACGGCAAGTCTTTAGCCTGGTTATATTGAGAAGATTTTCAGCTGAAAATGCCTTCACCACTGGTGGTTCATTTGGTAACAGTGTGAGTGAATTTATATCGAACCAATTAAGTTATTGGATAACACAGGTAGATGAAAACCTGGAGATTGATGTAGACCTTGGCAGCCTGGATCAGGAAGCATTCAATACGTTTCAATTGAGGCTTTCTTATACCTTCCTGGATGGACGCTTAAGGATAACAAGAGATGGTGGATTTGTCAATCAAACTAAAGGTTACGATATTTCAAGTGTGGCCGGAGACTGGACAGTTGAATACTTGTTGACCTCGGACGGCAAGTACAGGGTAAAAATGTTTAATAAAACCAATTATAATCCAGCAAATGCAAACCTCAATAGTGATGCTTCAATCACCACAGGCCTAAGCTTGCTTCATACTCAAAGTTTTAACGAAATAAAGGAATTGTTTGCAAAAGCACGTGATAAAAGAAAACAAGACAAACCTATCAAAGAAGCCTCAAGGGAGAGTGATGAGGCTAGTCGTAAAACAAATGACAAGGATGCCAATTAAGGTATATTTTAAATGAGTTCAAGGTATTTAGTTATCATATATCTTTTGTTGACTTTTTCATTAAGTCATTCTCAGCCAGTTAAAAATGACTCCACTAAAAACCGGTTGAGGCGATTGGTCATTATTTCTTCTGCCACCTATACCACCACATTAATAGGTTTAAATCATCTCTGGTATAGCAAATTCCCACGCGAAGGTTTTCACTTCTTCAACGATAAAAATGAATGGAAACAAGTTGATAAAGCTGGACATTTCTTTACAGCATATCACCTCAGTAAGTTATCATCACGTGCATTGGGCAGCACTGGGCTATCACAACAAAAATCAGATTTTTGGGGCAGTATGGTAGGCGTAACGGTAATGCTTCCAATTGAAATTTTTGATGGTTTTTCTTCCGAGTACGGTGCATCAGTTTCAGATCTAATCGCCAATGCATTAGGATCAGGATTCTTCCTTGGTCAGAAGTTAATATGGAATGAAACCAGGGTGCATCCTAAGTTTTCATTTAAAAGAAGTGGATTGGCAAATCAAAGACCTGAGTTATTGGGTGAGAATTTTCATGAGGAAATACTAAAAGATTACAATGGCCAAACCTATTGGCTGTCATTTGATCTTGATAAGTTTATTAAATCTTTTTCTTTTCCCAGATGGTTAAACATTGCCATTGGCTATGGTGCTTCAAATATGGTATCGGCCAGTGATGTGGCCAGTACAGAAGCAGGTTTCAAACCATTCAGGAGGTATTATTTTGCCTTGGATCCTGATCTTTCCTGGATTCAAACAAATAGCAAAGTTCTTAGGGGTTTTATATACTTTGTTAACCTGATCCATATACCTGGCCCAACACTGGAATTGAGCAAAGAAAAACTAAAAATCAGGCTGCTAAGATAGATATCTGCTTTTTTTTATCTTTATTATTTCTTATCTTCGAATAATCTGAACTAATTCATTTCTGCTATGGACCTGAGTGAATCTATGAAACGTATTGCTGAAGAAATAGACGGCCAGCATTCTGCATATGACATTAACAAATCAGTAGTAATTGTTCCCCTGAAAGACAGTAGATTTCAATCGGTGATTGTGACTATTGAAAAAAGCGGGAAATTTAACAACATGGATGGAGTGGTTTTTACTTCCAAGGTATGTGAATATTCCCAAGATCTTAATCTAAAAGAGTTACTGGAAGAAAACAGTAAGCTTTGCTATTCCAAATTTGTTCTTATTGATGATTATCTTACCGTAGAAGCTTCAACTTTGGTGTATTCGGCAAATGATGCCCTGCTAAAAGAAATTGTACTTGAAGTTGGGCAAGTTGCCGATGACTGGGAGAACAAACTCACCGGGCTGGATGTGAATTAACTGAAATTTGCAAGTTTTTTACTTCCGTTTATTCTTCATAATTTTGTTCAAGCAAGTTGTCTTATCGCACCCGGATTATTCGGGTGAGGAAAGTCCGGACAACATAGGGTATCGTACTTCCTAACAGGAAGGTCACGCAAATGTCGTGAACAGATAGTGCCACAGAAAACAAACCGCCACGCCCATGGCGTGGTAAGGGTGAAAAGGCGAGGTAAGAGCTCACCGCCCCAAAGGTGACTTTGGGGGCATGGTAAACCTTACGAGTTGAAAGGCCAAATATATTCCGCCTTCCCGATTTTATCGGGATAAGAGTTGCCCGCTCGATTACGCCATTGGGTGTAAGACGGAAAGGGTAGGCCGCTAGATCCTGATGGCGACATCAGGGCCAGATAAATGATAAGATCACGTTTACGTGAGAACAGAATCCGGCTTATTATAACTTGCTTTTATTCTTTATAGCTATGACAAAAATTCTAATAATTGATGATGAACAAAGCATTCGCAATACTTTGAGAGAGATTCTTGAATATGAAAATTATAAGGTAGAGGAAGCTAAAAATGGTCAGGAGGGACTCAATTTATTATATGAAAATAAATATGATGTTGTATTGTGTGATGTGAAAAT
>CBDVAV010000452.1:0-4515 GCA_965372055.1 uncultured bacterium
ATTAGGGCTCCTGAATCTGGCTCTGTTCCAGTTTCCCACTACTTTCTAATGTTGTCATGTGTGTTTCCACCTGACTTGCTAATTAACCGTCATTCCTTACTGATTTCATCCATGCAGTAAGATATCTGTCATTTAACAAAAAAGCTAAACGATGAAGAGACTGAAGAACTTGCGGGCATGCCCTAGTAATAGGGTCATTATTCTATCATAATAATGATATTGGTATTTAAGTTAGAAGGACATAAATTGTCGGAACTTCCATTTCTTTTATAAAGTGATAACATTATAATGATGAAGAAATATATCGTTGCTTTGGATCAAGGCACCAGTAGCTCCAGGGCTGTACTTTTCAATACAAAAGGGGAAATTGTAGATATTCAACAGAAGGAGTTTACGCAAATATTTCCCAAACCGGGGTGGGTTGAACATGATCCACGAGAAATATTGGATAGCCAGTTGACGGTATTCAATGATCTTATAAAAATCAATGAGGTGGATTATAATGAAATATCTGCCATTGGGATCACCAACCAAAGGGAAACAACAATAGTGTGGGACAGAAACACTGGGGTTCCAGTTTATAATGCCATAGTCTGGCAAGACAAAAGAACTGCAGATATTTGTGAATCGCTGAAGGATGAAGGATATGAGCCATATGTGAGAAACAATACCGGCTTGGTGATTGACGCATATTTTTCTGCCACGAAAGTGAAGTGGATCCTGGAAAATGTTGATGGTGTCAAGGATAGTGCAAAGCAAGGCAATTTGATTTTCGGAACTGTTGACAGTTGGCTAATATGGAACCTGACAAATGGAAAGGTGCATGCCACTGACTACTCAAATGCCTCCCGTACGATGTTGTACAATATACGGGAATTGTGCTGGGACAGGAAGATGCTGGAGGCACTGGGGATTCCAGCAAACATGTTGCCGGAAGTATATCCATCCAGTTATGATTTTGGTGAGTATCACATCGGCGGATCCAAAATCCCCATTGCCGGGGTATTGGGGGATCAACAGGCCGCACTGTTTGGTCAAGCATGTTATGAGCTGGGATCGGTGAAAAACACTTATGGCACGGGATGTTTCATGCTTATGAATACAGGAAAAGAACTCTACAATTCAGATAATGGATTGTTATCAACCATTGCCTGGGGAATTGATGATGAAATATATTATGCTTTGGAAGGCAGTATTTTCATTGCCGGGGCAGCAATACAATGGTTACGAGATGGAATTGGGATAATTGATGATGCTGGCGAAACTGAGAAATATGCGTCAAATGTATCAGATGATCATGGTATCTATGTGGTGCCGGCTTTTGCCGGATTGGGAGCGCCTTATTGGGACATGTATGCCAGAGGTGCAATATTCGGCCTAACACGTGATACAGGCAAAGATCACTTGGTCAGGGGAACCCTGGAATCACTTGCTTACCAGACAAAGGATGTATTGGATGCCATGGCAAAAGATTCAGGTTTGCAGTTATCATCATTAAAAGTGGATGGAGGAGCTGCTGCCAATAATTTTCTAATGCAATTTCAGGCAGACATATTGGGTTCAGAGGTAGTGAGACCCAAAATAACAGAGTCAACTGCCATGGGTTCAGCATATATGGCTGGATTATACACTGGCTTCTGGAATAAAGAAGACATTGCCAATAATTGGCAAGTCGATGAAATATTTAAACCTACTTTTGAAAAACAGAAGATTGACCGACTGTACAGTGGTTGGCAACGTGCGGTAAAGCGATCAATGAATTGGATAGAACATTGACCATCAAAATGGCCAAAATTAACTCCAATGATAAAATTATTTGGATAATCAGGTATATTAAATATGCTGTAATGACATCCATGGGAGACACTATTTTCAATTATACAATAAATTAAATTGCATCCTGATATTTAAGATTTTATAACTTATTTGTTAAGAATTGGCAAATTGCTGGATTCTAAATTTATTTTTTTATAATTTGTTTACTCATAGTAAGAAAATGCTAAAAGCAAAGTAAAATGAAGAGAGTCGCTATAAGTTTGTTTTTGGTTTACACCTCAATTAATTGGATGTATGCACAAGGAGTCTGGAACTGGCCAGAAGACAGGGCAACGGCTGAAGAGAAGAATGCGATGTACAACGACCAGTTAAAAGGCAAAAGATATGCTGAAGCTGTAGAACCATTAAGCTGGCTTCTTGAGAATGCACCCAACCTAAATGCATCCATTTATATTAATGGGGCCAAAATCTACAAAGAACTAGCTAAGGTCGAAGCAGATGCCGCTAAAAAGGCCGAATATCAGGAAAGTTCACTTATGATGTATGATAAACGGATCGAGCATTTTGGAAAAGAAGCAGATGTGTTGAACAGAAAGGCATGGGCCATGTATGCATTTTATAAAAAGGATAAAACCAAATTCGCTTCATTATTTGAAATGTATGAAAAAGCAATTGACTTAGCAGGGGCAAAAACGCATAACAATAACCTGGTGCCTTATATGGATGTAATGAGAAAGCATAAATTGAGTGGTGGAAACCTGACTGATGATGATGTATTGGAACGCTATGATAAGATCAATGCAATTATTGATCAAAAATTGCTAGCTGGCGAGGATAAGGAAAAAATGGCTAAAACGAGGGAATTTATTGATAAAATGCTCACTTCAATGGTTACCGTGGACTGTGATTTTATCCAAAATAAACTGGGGGAAAAACTGAAAGAAGATCCTACAAATATAAAACTGTCAAAGAAAATATTGAGCTTGTCGCTGGCAAGCAATTGCAGTAACCTGCCTATTTTCCTGGAAGCTGCAAAAATTGTCCAGGCTGACAATCCTGATTTCTTTATGGCTAAAATAATTGGCATTAAAAGTAATGCCAATGGTGATGTAGCAACAGCTTTCAAATATTACAATGAAGCAATCCGGCTAACTGATGATGGAGTTAAAAAGGCTGACATCTACTACGAAATGGCCGTGCAATTGTCCCATCAGGGCAGAAAGGCAGAGTCCAGGGCCAATGCTTTTAAAGCTGTGGAAGCCGATCCATCAAGAAAGAAAGCCTTTAAACTTATCGGCGATTTGTATTTGACCAGTTTTGAAACGTGTAAAAAAGGGGAAAGCAGAGTAGAGGACCGGGCTGTGTATATTGCTGCCTACGAGATGTATAAAAAAGCTGGCGATACCAAAATGATGAAAATAGCCCAAAATCAGTTTCCTACAATGGAAGATATATTCAATAAACTTCTTGATGTAGGTCAAAATATAAAAGTAGGGTGTTGGATTAACGAAACAGTCAAAATCCAAAAAAGAGTGGAAAGCTAAACTTTTTTAAAAGCTCTCTCCAGTACCATACCTTTGCCATATTTCCTCAATTTTGTTTGAATCCGCAACTATATATTCTCCCGATCCGGGATTCAATTTAAGGACTTTCACATACCCATTGTGATACCATTTATTGTCCTCGACCCGGTATGTAAACCTGGCTTCAGTGTTCACACTATTATCCGCGTTATTGTAGGTGTATTGTATATATTCAATATAATTATTTCCCTTTAAATTATATAAACCGCCCCCTTCCCCATTGACCTCATCCCCTTCTGTGTTGAAATAAACCCAGTTAAAATGGGTTGGTGTGATATGCTTTAAATAGCCGACAAAATCAGGGTATTCTGTCCAGATAGAATCCCCTTCGTTCTTAACGCTGACAAGTTCCCAGGTTCCAACTAAACTCAAATTGTTCCCAACATCCTCCACTCTTACCCATATTTCTTCAATCTTGGATGAGTCAACTACTACATTTTCCCCCTTTTCAGCATCAAACTCCATTACTTTAGCATAACCGGTATGAAACCATTGACCATCTTCCATGCCCACGGTAAAAGGGATAGCCTGGCCTAATTCACTTGATCCGGCAGGGTAAAAGAAATTAATGTATTCAATATACTTTTCACCATCAAAAGTATATGTGCCACCACCAGTTCCATTCAGGGTTTCATTGGATTTGTCGTAGCTCACCCAGTTAAAATGTGTAGGTGTAATATGTTTTAGATAGATCAAACTATCAGGGGTGTCCTGCCATTCAGTTTCCCCATTGCCATGGTCAATGTTTTTTATTTGTTGCCATGTTCCTTCCAGGCTTATCTTATCTTCGGATTCATCCGCATTTTCATAATTTGTTGTGCATCCAGCAACAAATAGACAAACTATAATAAATGGAATAGGCAATATATTTATTATGGTTTTGGTTGATTGGAAACTACGCATTGATCAAAGCATTTTAATTAGTAATAATTTAACTTAAAGATCAGAGGAAGTCAAATTAATTACATGCTTTTATTTTGTTTGGGAGATTTGAAGATTTTTATGACAGGCTAATTTCCGGAAAATAGGTATTGTCAACCAATTATTCCAGCATCAATCCATCCGCGATTATTATCTTCACCCTCAATAGCAACTGATCCGTTAAAAAATAATTCTCAGGATATATGAATAAAAACTTTTGGGACTAAATACCGCG
>CBDVAV010000453.1:0-4481 GCA_965372055.1 uncultured bacterium
AAATAGGATTTCAATGCCATCCCCTTTTAGTGGAGGTAGAATTTCAATGGAAAAGAGCGTCTTTTTTGCATTTTTTATATGTTCTATAATTTTCATCTTTAATTATTAAGGTTCATAATTTAAATTAGGGGAGAGCCATTTTTCAGCAGCATCAAGGGTCATGTTCTTCCTTTTGGCATAAGATTCAACTTGATCCTTCCCGATTTTTCCCAACCCGAAATACTTTGCTTCTGGGTGTGAAAAATAAAACCCGCTCACTGAAGCACCCGGATGCATTGCATATGATTCTGTCAGGCTGATGCCAGTATTCTCCTCTACCTCTAAAAGCCTAAATAGTATACCTTTCTCGGTATGTTCTGGACATGCAGGGTAACCTGGTGCAGGCCTGATCCCAAAGTATTTTTCTTTTATCATTTCTTCTTTGTTAAATGATTCATCAGGAGCATATCCCCACAATTCCTTCCTGATTTTTTCATGCATCAATTCTGCAAAGGCTTCGGCCAGGCGATCAGCTAATGCTTTCAGCATGATACTGCTAAAATCATCATGGTCTGCCTCAAATATTTTCAATCTCTCCTCAATGCCAATGCCCGCGGTCACCGCGAACCCTCCAATATAATCTTTGATTTTTGAGGATTCAGGGGCAATAAAGTCAGCAAGGCAATAGTTGGCCAATCCATTCGCTTTCTTATTTTGTTGCCTTAAGAAATGGAAACGGGTTATCTGCTTATCATTATCATCGAAAACAATTACATCATCATCTTGGGTGCAGGCTTTATAAATCCCAACTATTGCATTGGCTCTAAGCCAGTGTTCGGCAACAATTTGGTCCAGCATCCCCTGGGCTTGCTCGTATAACTTTCTGGCTTCTTCCCCAACTTTTGGATCATTGAAAATTTTTGGATACTTGCCTTTTATCATCCAGGTCGAGAAAAAAGGATTCCAATCAATATATCTCCGGATTTTTCCGATTGAATAATCATCAAACACTTGGTTGCCTAGAAATGATGGTTTGTGTGGTAAATACCCGTCCCACTTCAGATTAAGTTTATTGCTCCTGGCCTCTTCCAGTCCCAGGTAAGGTTTTGTCTTTCCTTTATTCAAATACTGCTCTCGTAGTTCTCCATATTCCTTATCCATGGCAGTGGAATAGCTCAAAGAGTGTTCTTTACTGATCAATTGACTAGCTACAGCAACGCTTTTTGAGGCATCCAATACATGGATCACTGGTCCGGAATATGCCGGATCAATTTTTACTGCAGTATGTATTCTCGAAGTGGTTGCCCCACCTATCAACAAAGGCAAAGTCATATTTAGCCTTTCCATTTCTTTGGCCACATGTACCATTTCATCCAAGGATGGGGTGATAAGCCCACTAAGCCCAATGATATCAGCCTTTTCCTTTTGTGCTTCTTCCAAGATCTTTTCAGCCGGCACCATTACTCCCAAGTCGATGATATGGTAATTGTTGCATGCCAGCACTACCGATACAATGTTCTTTCCAATATCATGCACATCCCCTTTCACAGTGGCTAAAAGGATTTTTGTTGGAGAATAATCAATCGCCAATTGCTTTTTCTCCTCATCCATAAAAGGTGTCAAATAGGAGACTGCTTTTTTCATTACCCTGGCACTTTTTACTACTTGCGGTAAAAACATCTTCCCCGAACCAAACAAATCCCCAATTATGTTCATCCCATCCATAAGGGGACCCTCGATAACTTCCAGTGGTCTTTTATAATTCTTTCTGGCTTCTTCGGTGTCCTCGATGATATACTCCGCAACACCTTTGATCAAAGCATGTTTTATTCTTTCCTCTACCGGCTGCTTTCTCCAGGATTCATCCACTTTTTGATCCTTTTTCTTCCCTTTGACAGTTTCGGCAAATTCCAAAAGCCGATCTGTTGCATCATCCCTTCTGTCCAATAACACATCCTCGACTAATTCCAAAAGGTCTTTCGGAATCTCATCATACACCTCAAGCATGGCCGGGTTTACAATCCCCATGGTCATGCCGTTGTTAATGGCATGATATAAAAATGCAGAGTGCATGGCTTCCCGAACCGTATTATTCCCCCTGAATGAAAATGAAACATTGCTAACTCCCCCGCTGACATGAACTCCTGGTAAATTCTCCTTTATCCACTTTGTGGCTTTAAAGAAATTTACCGCATTCTCGCGATGCTCCTCAATTCCCGTGGCAACTGGAAAAATATTGGGATCGAAAATGATGTCCTGAGGGGGAAAATTAAGTTTATCAATTAACAGGTCATAAGATCTTTTGCAAATCTCTATCCTCCGTTCATAATTATCAGCTTGTCCTTTCTCGTCAAAGGCCATCACTACCACTGCCGCCCCATATCGCTGTATTTTTTTTGCCACCGATAAAAATTCTTCTTCCCCTGCCTTGAGGCTTATCGAATTAACTACTCCTTTTCCCTGGATACACTGCAGCCCCGCTTCAATAATTTCCCATTTTGAAGAATCCACCATGATAGGAACCCTAGCAATATCAGGTTCAGAAGCTATCATGTTAAGGAATTTCACCATTGTTTTCTTACCATCAATCAGCCCCTCGTCCATATTAACATCGATGATCTGAGACACACCTTCTACCTGTTCCTTGGCTATTGATAATGCTTCTTCAAATTTTTCTTCTTTTATTAATTGCAGAAATTTTTTTGAACCTGTAATATTCGTCCTTTCCCCAATATTAATAAAGTTGGATTCTGGAGTTATGATCAAGGGCTCCAATCCGCTTAATTTTGTATATGGTATTTTTCCCTCTCTCATTAGCATTAAGCAAATTGCACTACTTTTCTGGGCTGATATTTGGCAGCGAGTTCCGCAATTACTTTTATATGATCAGGAGTTGTTCCACAACATCCTCCCACGATATTCAGTAATCCTTCATCTAGAAATTCTTTTATATGTGAAGCCATCATTTCGGGTGTCTCATCGTATTCACCAAATTCATTGGGAAGTCCGGCATTGGGATGGACGCTTACTCTGAATTCCGAATTTTCTGACATTACCTGGAGATAAGGCCTTAGCTGTTCAGCGCCGAGGGCACAATTTAATCCGATGCTCATCAAATCCATATGCGACACAGAAATCATGAAAGCCTTGGTGGTTTGACCTGACAGAGTTCTTCCGCTCGCATCGGTAATAGTCCCTGAGACCATTACCGGCAATTTTACACCCTTGTCTTCAAATAATTCATCAATAGCGAACAGGGCAGCTTTCGCGTTAAGGGTATCAAATATCGTTTCAACCAGCAAGATATCAACACCGCCGTCTACTAGGCCCTCTGCCTGTTCACGATAGGCCTGTTTTAATTGATCAAAGTTAATTGCCCGGAATCCAGGATCGTTAACATCAGGTGATAATGAAGCAGTTTTATTTGTGGGGCCAATCGACCCTGCAACGAAACGAGGTTTATCAGGTTGAGATTTCGTAAATTCATTAGCTACTTCTTTTGCAATTCTAGCCGATTCAAAATTCATTTCAAAGGCCAAGTGTTCCAGTCCATAATCCGCTTGTGCAACAGAGGTGGATGAGAACGTATTGGTTTCTGCTATATCAGCTCCTGCATCAAAGTATTGAGTATGGATTTCCTTGATTATACCTGGTTTTGATAATGATAGAAGATCGTTATTCCCTATTAATAGATTGGTATTATCTTTAAATCTATCTCCCCGATAATCATCTTCGGTAAGTTTATATCTCTGAATCATGGTTCCCATGGCACCATCCAGAACCAATATTCTATTCCCAAGAATATCATAAATATTCATGTCCGTCATGTTTTTTAATACTGAATTGCTTAAGGAGAAAGTTTGAAAAGATAAGCTTAACCTCATCTGTCCACGTTATCAGCGTGGCGGGAGTTAGCACCCGTCTTTGGTCGGGTTGCTAAGACTTCATCGGGCCCAATCCCTCAGTCTTTCTCGATAAGAATGCAAAGAAAGGAAGATTATAAATAATAACGAAATGTTTAACCCGAATTATGCAATAGAAAACGATCAATCTAGGTAGATTTTGATATCCAATGAGTTACAATAGTTTTCATAAAACCATGATGGTTAGATAGTTTCTAATCCACAGCATTAAAAACTTATAGAAAACAAGCTACTTTCGGTATTCTACAAATTCTGATGCATAATCTGGGTTTACCGCCTTTTCCTTTTGTTGATAGTGCTCTTTCCTTGCTTAAGTTGAGAAACGTCAATTTCAAAAACATAAGCTACTGAAAAACTGATGATCCGGTAATTTGCCTCAAGATTGTCCGAAAAATCAAGGATTGGGATCGAAGCGCTGTTTTCATCCCCAAGGAAAGTATGTCCCAGTGTGAACCGAAGGTCGACAATTAACTTTTGTGGCCCATTTACTTCTATTATTGCCCCCGCACCTATATCCATTCCCCATTGTGCCCGTTTGGTATTCACTAAGTTCATGGTCTCGGTGTTAATTGGATCAGG
>CBDVAV010000454.1:0-4478 GCA_965372055.1 uncultured bacterium
GCTTTTGTCTTCAAAGTGAATTGTATAGGGCGCACATCCTCCCAAAGTCCTGTTTCCCAAAATCCCAGAACAATCATTAAGCTTGTTTGGTGAAAATTTTGCAATGATATTCTCCTGTACCACAATATCTATAACTTCAGATACTGTACAAATTCCATTATTAGAAACCTCCAGGGTTACACCGTAAGTGCCAAGTGAATTGTATGTATGGCTTGGGTTTTCTTCAATTGAAGTGGCTCCATCACCAAAATCCCAAGACCAAGAGTCGCTATTTGTTGATTGGTTGTTGAAAACAACACCCGTTTCACAATCACGGGTTATTGTAAAACCAGGAACAGGCCAATCCTGCACAGTGAATGATTTTGTTTTGATTCCACTGCACCCGCTTTGAAATTCAGCACTTAATGTAATATCATAAGTCCCTCCTGTCTCGAATACGTGGGAAACACTTTGCCCTGTAGATTGATTGCCATCGCCGAAATCCCATAGCCATGAAGTTATTGCACTTCCCGAATTGTCAGCAAAAGTCACTTCGTCCCCCAAACAAATAAAGGGGGCGGAAATATCAAAGTCAGGGGCAACATCATTCCCTACTTGTATGTAATCATCTTTGGCGAGTACTTTTAAACATGAATTATTGCTGGTAACCTCAAGGCTTACTGTATAACTGCCCTGTGATGTATAAGTATGTTGCACATCTTGAGAGGTAGATGTATTACCATCACTAAAATCCCATAAATAATCCAAAGTTCCAGGCGCAATGGAATTATTGGTGAAATTAACCGTGGCTGGGGCATTACAAAAGTTAACTACATCGGCATCAAAATCTACGGTAAACTCGTCCACCGTAACATGACTTGATTTACTAATTACACCATCACATCCATGCTCATTTTCCACCGTAAGTGTTACTGAATATGTACCAGGAAAGGTGTAGGTATAGGTAGGGTGCTGATCTGTGCTTATGCCTCCATCCCCAAATACCCACGACCAACTGGTGAGGTTACCTGACCCTGCTGATGACAGATCAGTGAAACTAACTTCGTATGGGGCACAATCCAATAAACCAGTTGATGAAAAATTAGCAACCGGATCATCATATATAATTATATACCCGGCTTTCGTCTTGGTAGAACCACCTGAAACAGTAAGGCTGACGGTATATGTCCCCGGGGTATTGTACACTGCCCCGGGATTTTGCAAAGTCGAGGTATTGCCATTGCCAAAATCCCAATTCCATGAAACAGGACTGCCTGTAGACTGGTCTGTAAACTCGACAACTAGGGGGGCGCAGTCATTGTTAATATTGGCAGTAAAATCAGATGTTTGGGAAAAAAGGTGACTGGAGGCTATTATTAAGAGCGTTCCAAAGAGTAAATTTTTATGCATTGTTTAGAAAATCATAAGGATTAAAAATACGGGTGATGGTCATCTTTATGGATCAGTCTCAAGGAAAGGAAAAATTCCTGGGATGAGTGGCCAAGCACTTTTTCACCAGAAGTTAGGATGTCATAGGTGTAGCTTACCGCCAGGTTCTTTGAAATATTGATCCCCAAAAAAGCTGAAAGGTCATATGGATAATTGGTGTTGAGGCCAACCCACCCTACATTAACATATTTTAAAAGGGCTGTAACCCTATAATTTATTGTTTGATGTTTGGCCAGGTTCACGTTAAGCATGGTGAGCAATGTAAAGCTGGGGTGTATGTAGGATTTTCTTCCAACCACGAACCTATGCTCTACATTATTGAGGTCCTCACCAATGGAATTGTCGAATGTCAGCTTGTTTTTAAAAATATCACCCATGGTATATCCTGCGAAGAACTGCTTGCCATACACAACATAACCAATGTCCAGGTTCATTTTATTCTCTGTAATGATTTCCCCGGCATATTGTAGGTATATCGCATCATTGGGGTCAGTCACTGAAACCTTTGTTCCGTCAATCTTGCCTTGGTTAATCCCTAAATTCATACCACCTGACAGGTTCAGGGTCTTGCTCAACCTCATATGATAGGCATACCCTATTTTGAGGGCAAAAAATTCAAAAACCCCCAATTGATCTTCCTTCATGGTCAGGCCTACGCCATGCCTGTTGTTTTTCCTAGCAATGAACTGTCTACTGGACTCTTGGCGATAGTACTCCCTGATGTTATGAAGCCTGAGGGACCTTTTGTTATATGACTTATTGGTTGTTCTGGAAAATGCCCAATTAGCCTGTAAAAAATATGCCCTGGGCCCTTCATTAAATCCTTTCCACTGAACTTTATACCCTGTTGTTATGTCCAGGAAATCTTCAAATCCAATAAAAGCGGGATTGTCCACTGTAATGGTATAAATAGACTGGTTGAAATTTATCCTGTTTTGGGATTTTCCCTGATCTGGGAAAATCCAACTACAAATAATTACCAAAAAGAAGGCCTTACTTCTATAACCCTTCACTGTTTCACCCACTACTATTTCATTATGGTTATTACATCTTTAATCACCCTGCCAGTACCGTCATTGAGTTGAAGGCTATAATAATAACTGGACATGGGCAGTACTTTGCCTCTATATGTGCCGTTCCAGGGTCTTCTGTACCCGACAGATTGAAATACCCTCCTCCCAGAGTTGTCAAATATTTGAAGAGAACAAATTGGGAAACGGTCTATGCCCTGGATTTCCCAAACATCATTTACCCCGTCCCCGTTAGGTGTTATGCCCGAAGGGATAACCAAACTGTTTTCCTCGTCCACGAGAATGTGTATGTTAAATACTTTTTCTAAGGATAGGTTTCCATCATCCGACTTTACCCTGATCGAATATTGCTGCTTTTGATGATAGTCAAAAACTTCATTGGATAACAGTTGATCATCTGATATAAAGAATGAGTTATTGCCATTATTCCCTTCACCTTCCACCAATTGGTAGGTATGGGTATCACCAATGTCATTATCAAGGGTGGAGAATACACCGACCAATGTGCCGGTATTTTGCCCTTCCATGATACTGTAGTTGTCTAGTAAAATATCATGAGGAGGGGTATTGGGTGCCGGTATTACCAGAATATTGAATTCATCAGAGATGGATTCAGCCTGGGTATCAATGGCCCTGACTTTTATGCAGATGGTTCCTATGTCTGATAGTGATGGTGTGCCGGAGAAAGCCCGCCTGGAGGCATCAAAGCCCAGCCAGGCCGGAAGAGCATTATCATCGCACAGGGAGGTGCTATAGGTAAGGTCGTTTCCGTCCTCTTCATCACTAAAAGAATTTAAGTCAAAGGAAAAATTAAAGTTTATATCTTCAACAGCAGTTTGGTCAGGGATAAGCTTTGAAACTATGGGTGCATCATTTATCTCTTCAACCGAAATATCAAACTGCTCGGACACTTTTGCCCCTTCGGTATCGGTAGCTATGACATTGATGCAGATGGTGCCAATATTGGCTTGGGATGGTGTACCGGAAAAAGTCCTTTTTGAGGCATCAAAGCTTAGCCATGCTGGAAGTTCACCCTCCTCGCAGAGGGCAACAGTATAGTTAAGGTCAGTGCCATCTTCTTCATCGTTGAAAATATCTTCACTAAAAGAGAAACTGAAAGCAATATCTTCAAAGGCAGTCTGGTTTGAAATGTCGGCTGCTTCGGGGGCATCATTTACTGATACCACGGTAAGATCAAACTGAGTGGAAATTTTTGCCCCATCGTTGTCGGTGGCAGTAACGCTAATGCAGATGGTGCCAATATCGTCTTGGGATGGTGTACCGGAAAAAGTCCTTTTTGAGGCATCAAAGCCCAGCCAGGCGGGGAGTGCATCATTATTGCACAACAGGGCAGAATAGGTGAGGTCAGTGCCGTCTTCTTCATCGTTAAAAGCATTAACATCAAAAGTGAAACTAAAGGGTATATCTTCATTGGCGGTCTGGTTGGGAATGTTGGCTGCTTCGGGGGCATCGTTTACTGGTACCACGGTAAGATCAAACTGAGTGGAAATTTTTGCCCCATCGTTGTCTGTGGCAGTAACGCTAATGCAGATGGTGCCAATATTGGCTTGGGATGGTGTACCGGAAAAAGTCCTTTTTGAGGCATCAAAGCTTAGCCATGCTGGAAGTTCACCCTCCTCGCAGAGGGCAACAGTATAGTTAAGGTCAGTGCCATCTTCTTCATCGCTAAAAGCATTAACATCAAAAGTGAAACTAAAGGGTATATCTTCGTTGGCGGTTTGGCCGGGAATGCTGGTCACTTCAGGTGCATTATTTGCTTCCACTACGGTAATATCAAACTCCTCAAACACTTCCTCACAGCCATCGGAAGCAGTGAGTTTGATGCAAATTGTACCTAGGTCTGCTGTTTGCGGTGTGCCGGAGAAAGTGCGGGTGGCGCCATCGAAGGTAAGCCAGGCCGGGAGGTCGTTATCATCGCATTTTGTAGCGGTGTAAGTAAGTACATCGCCTGCATCGGCATCGGTAAAGGTATTTTCTGGGAAGATAAATTCAAAAGCT
>CBDVAV010000455.1:0-4478 GCA_965372055.1 uncultured bacterium
GAAAACTCATAAAGAATGAGAAAGCTACTATTCCCTTATTTGTCGCTAAAGTGGATTCGCTGATACTAAACAATCCAAAAAGGATAAGGAAAACAAAAAGCACCAGATCCCGGTTTTTCAATGATGTATAGATCCCAAGAACAAAGAGTGAGACAAGAACTAGAAATCCCAAAATCCCAACCGTTAAGAAGGTTTGCAAAAACTGGTTATGAGGAATAAAATGCTCCAGGTAACCAAATTCGAAACCGTTCTTTAAATAATATTCATCAAGTGTGCTCTTCAAATCGCCTGTCCCAACTCCTGTAACCCAGTGGTCCTTGATAGCCTGGATGGCAACATCCCATTTTGCCAGCCTTAGGTTGATAGAGTTCCACCCTTGGTCAGGTGGCACAATCTGCATGTCATAACTAAAATATTCCCTTTGTGTTCCTACTTTTTTTATCACAATAATTGATGCAAAAACAGTTACTAAAAAAATTGAGACAAAATAAAACACTTTACTCCTCCTGCTTAAGTACCCCCTTTTCAAGATATGATTAATTACCACAATCAGAAATGTCACAAAGAAACCAATGGCAATAATTCCAGCTTTTAGTAAATAAATCATCGTTCCTAAAAGCAAGACTAATGCAAGATTTAAAATGATGCTCTTAAAATGAAGTTGTTTATAGTTTTCAAGCAGATGGTTGATTATTAAAATCAGGGCAAATGCAATAAACAAGGAATAGTAGACAGCGTGTATATCAATAGCTGAAGAGAGCCGGTGATAAAGAAAATTATTTTCTATTACAAGATTTTCCGGATTTATAAAATTAACGCTTCCCGAAGAAATTGTCCTGTAAGAAGCAATTAGCAAACACAATATGGAAGATGCTGCCATTCCATATATGAAATACCACAATATCATTCCGCTAAACTTTTTAGGGAGATAGATTAATCCTGACATAACTATTGGAAATATCAGGAATGTGGTTTTCCTTTCCAACACTTTTATGCCATAACCAAAATCATTTGCAAAAATTAATCCTATGACGTAAAGTAATAGAAACGCCATCAGTAATACAGCAATTGGATTACTAACTATATGCTTTACAATAGAAGTTTTAAATCGAAAATAAATCACCCATGTCAAGACAAGTCCCCCCCAAACCAAACCGCCAATACTCCTGTGAAACGGTAATGTTACTACCGTTAATAGGAGAAAAAGTTGAAATAACTTCAGCATCAGATTCATAAGGTCAGACTTTCTGTGGTAGCTCCGTACTTAGACTGTCCAAAATTCTAAATGTAGTTTTACTGGTTTGGATTAAAGAGTTGAAATCCTGGGGCATTGGCTTGCCATTGTTTATTAAATCCAGAAAAGCGAATATCTCTTTTCTATGTCCTTTGTCAACATTTTTATGCTTTATGGACCTGTTGTTTTTATGAACTGTAATGGAGCTAAAATTATCTATAACAATTGCCTTTTGACCACCATGGATTTCAATCCTTTCTTTTGGTAATGATTTATCACCGGTTGAACAGTATACTAAATTCCCAATGGATCCATTTTTAAAGTTGATAATAATGCTAACATTGTCCTGGTTGGCAAATTTAAGGTTTTGATCAGTGATCCCGGAACTGAACACTGATTCAGGCTCACTATCTGCAAAGTATTGCATCAAGTCTATAAAGTGGCACATCTCTCCTACTATCCTTCCTCCCCCTTTATCAGGATCATTTATCCAATGATCTTTTTCTATAAATCCGGCATTCACCCTAATAGTGATCATTATGGGTTCATTCAGGTTTTCGAATTCTACTTTAGCTATCTTCGCTGCATTAGAATACCTACGATTGTAACCAACCATTAAAAAAGGTTCGTCAAAATCAGTAAAGAGCTTTTGGATTTCATCCAGTCCTGCCTCATCAATTGATAATGGTTTCTCAACAAAAACTTTCTTGCCAGATTTAAGGGCTTTGATGCAAAGATCAGCATGGGTATCATGCTGGGTGGCAATGAATACGGTGTTGATATCATTGTTTTCGAGTACATCAGTAGGGTCTGTTGAAGAACTGCCAAATCCAAATCTTCTGGCTACGTTGGTTGCCGAAGCCCCGTTTTTGTTGACTACTGTATCAAGAGAAGCACCCCAGGCCTTGATATTGGGAATTAAATAACCCTGAGCAAATGATCCAGCGCCAATAAATCCAACATTAATATTTTTAATAGGCTTTTGAGGGTTTACTTTAATCTTATGATGAAATTTATTTTCGTTTTGATCATCATACTCTAAGAGTATTCCTAACGGGGATTCGTCACCTTTATTCAACACCAACTCATAAGCTTTTTCAGCTTCGTCTATCTTAAATACATGAGAAGTGATCTTTTCCAAATTGATAAGCTTTTTCGAGACCAAGCCTAAAAAAGCTTCCATATTTCGTTTTTCAGTCCATCTTACATAATGGTAGGGATAATCAATTCCCTTTTCTTCATATTGCACATCATACCTGCCAGGACCGTATGAAGTGGCTATCAACAACTCCAGCTCTTTTTTATAGAAATGTGGCTCCCTGGGGATATCCATCTTTACATCTCCTACTACTACGATCTTCGCCTTTTTCCTTGCAAGCTCAGTGGCCAATATAATTGGATCATTGCTTTTTGTAGCTGCTGTTATGATTACGGAATCTAAACCTAGATTATTGGTAAAGTTTAACGACGAGACTAAAAGGTCTTGGTCCTGCCTTGTACAGGCCTGGTCAATTCCACATTCTTTTGCAATTGCTGTTAAGCGTGGATCCAGGTCAATTCCCAGAACATTGCAACCGTTGGCTTTTAATATCTGTGCAGTTAACTGCCCCAAAACACCCAAGCCAATTACTGCAATATTTTCACCAATCTTTGGATTTGCCTGTCTCACACCCTGCATCGCGATAGCACCTAATGTGGTGTAAGCTGCTTCTTTATAAGTCAGGTTATCCGGTATTTTAACTACCAAATTTTGTGGGACTGCCACAATTTCCGCGTGAGAGGCATAGTCCTGCCCGGCACAAGCAACCCTGTCCCCCTTTTTAAATTCATTATTTGTATCCATGGAAGCCTGAACCACCCCTGCGCAACTGTAACCCAGGGTCTTTGGACTGTCCAGTTTGTTCTTAACTTTTTGGATGGTTGCTTTGAGGCCCTCTTTTTTAATATTTTGGAAAACCTGTTCAACAAGATCCGGTCTTTTTTGTGCCTTCCCCAGCATACTGGCTTTACCTATAGATACAGTCTCTTTCTCTGTACCGACACTAATCAATGAATACATGTTCTCAACCAAAACCACACCCTCCGATAAAGAAGGCATGGGAACGCTTTCCACTTTTAATTCACCGGTTTTGAAATTCTGAATAACCTGTTTCACTTATTTTTGACTAATTATCCAAAGATGCCACCCAAATTTATGAGATAATTTTCGTTTTAAAGGAGAAGGTAGAATCTTTTGCAAACCTAACAAATGACGTTCATTTAAAAAATAAACTTTAGTGACTGTACTTTTAAATTGACTGAACAACTCTTTGGCCTTGTTTTTTGTCCACACGGATGAAAAGACATTATCTGGGCCATCAGTAGATTTGTGGATAAAGTTTTTCATCCTTAAATAAAAAATGCCCGATTGCTTAAAATTTTTCAAGTGTTTTGAAAGACGAGGGACACTTTCCCTGGTAATTTTAGCTACAAAATATTTTAACGGAGGAAAAAGAAAAAGGAACAACAAACCTATTCTTCTAAGGAATTTAATACTGATCCAATAATTTATCGAATTTTTATGATACACCATCACGATTGCCTGACCGCCGGGTTTCAAAACGCGGAATATTTCTTTTACGATTTTATGAATATTCGGTGAATGATGAATTACACCATGGGAATAAATTATATCAAAAAAGTTATCCGGATAGGGTATGTGCTCAGCTTTAGCCACTTTCAGTTCTTTGAATATTTTCTTAAAGATTGAAAACCGAGCTTCAACCCTTTTCACAGATTCTTCTGTGAGGTCAATTCCATAAAAAAGGGCTCCCCGATTAATGATTTGCATGGAGTCGGCTCCTTGTCCTAGTCCAATTTCTAACACTTTTTTACCATCAAAATCACAATTGTCTAATTCTTCTAAAATATGTGGTTCAGTTCTGTACCTAAAATTATCATATTCAGCAAAAAAGTCTTCTCCGATTTCATCATCTATAAAATTCGTCCCCACCGGATTTTTGTTCCAGAATTCTTTGATAAGTTCACTTTGATTATCAGGATCTGGCATAATTAAGATTTATCAATGAAAGCCTGACACCATAGTTCAAAGGTTAATAAATAGTAGATCTGATAGGCATTGTCTTGCCTCCCTTTCAGATCATTGGTGATTATTTTATCAACCTCTTTATAGTTGAATATACCTCTTCTTTTGATGGTTTCCTCGGAAAGCAGATCTAACACCATTGGCTTGAGTTCTCCTTTC